>NZ_JBNWBW010000011.1:0-130155 GCF_053522725.1 Agrobacterium sp. 16-172Ci | reverse complement strand
GTAAACCAGTCCGGAAATACGGCCGCCTGCCTGCATAGGCCGGGATGCGCATCCCGGCCTATGCATCAAGTAAACCACAATACGTCCACACAAGTCCGGCATGACGGAGGAGAGAGTACGGGACCTTTTCGTCAACAAGTCGAGGCCTGCCCTCGCAGCCAGCGCGGGCCTCATCCTTTCCGCACATCCGGCAGCGCAGCGGCAAGTGCCCGCAGCGGCGCGGTCATATGTTTGTCGCGTCGCATCGCCAGCGCGATCCGCCGTTCAAGCGGCGGTTCGAGCGAGCGCCATTCGAGCCCGGATGCCGCCCCTTCATGCTCCATCGCCATGCGCGGCACGATGGCAAGGCCAAGGCCCGCACCTGCGAGCTTCTTGATCGCCTCGACGCTGCCCAGTTCCATGGCGGGCTGCACGGTACGGCCGCTCGCCGAAAACCATTGATCCACCAGCCGGCGCGTATTGCCGCCTTCGTAAAGCAGCAGCGGCCGCGCCGAAAGCGTCTCGGCGTTGAGCGCCGTTGTGTCAGAGACGGAGCCTTGCGGGAAAACCGCGACCACCTCGTCGAGATGGATATCGCTGATATCGAGGCTGCGGCCGCTGGCAGGCAGGGCCACCACCGCCGCATCGATGGTATTGGCCTCCAGAAGCCGCAGGATATCGTGGGTATTGCCGGTCTGCACGACGATCTCGATGCCGGGCATGGCCTGCCGGATTTTGCCCAGCACCGGCGGCAGCAGATAGATACAGGCGGTGGCGCCGGTGCCGATGCGCAGGCGTCCCGTCACCCCGCTGCGATGCGGCGCAACGGTATCGATGGCATGCGCCACTTCTTCCGCAATCCGCCTTGCATGGATGAGAAAGTCGCGCCCCGCCGCCGTCGGCTGCGCGCGCCTGCCGACCCTTTCGATCAGCCGCACGCCGAGCTGTTTTTCAAGCAGCCTTATATGCAGGCTGATGGCCGGCTGCGTCAGCCCCGCCTTGTCGGCCGCGGCGGAAAAACTGCCAAGATCGGCCACATCCATAAAGCTGCGCAGCTGCCGCAGATCGAGGTCCATCATCAAAGAAAACCTTATCATTTGTATAAGACAGATAATCTTTATTTTGGCTGCGCCGCAATGCACAATGACGGCGTGAATGATCCGCAGGACAAGAGAATGACCCTTTCCACCGTTTCCAGCCTTACGATCCGCCCTTGCGAAGAGGCGGATATTCCAGCCATTGCCGAAATCTACCGGGACGCCGTTCTGCACGGCCGCGCGAGCTTCGAGATCGATCCGCCGAGCGCGGAGACGATGCTCGAGCGCCGCCGCCTTCTGGTGGAGGGCAATTACCCCTATCTCGTCGCCGAATGCGATGGAAAGATAGCCGGATATGCCTATGCCGGCGCCTATCGCCCGCGCCCGGCCTATGGCGCGGCGGTGGAGAATTCCGTTTATATCGATCCGGCCATGAAGGGCATGGGCATCGGCCGCAAGCTGCTCGATGCGTTGATCGAGGCGGCGACGGCAGGCGGCTTCCGGCAGATGATCGCCGTCATCGGCGATTCGGCCAATGCCGCCTCGATCGGCGTGCACCGCGCCGCCGGTTTCGAACATGTCGGCACCTTCAAATCCATCGGCTGGAAACATGGCCAATGGCTGGATACGGTGCTGATGCAGCGTGCGCTGGGCGAAGGCGACACCACGCCGCGCTTTTGAACGATCAGGGCTTGGTGGAGCCGGGGATTTCCACCTTCAGCGTATCGCCGGAAAGCTCGCTGCCCAGCTCCACGGCCTTGGTCTTCTTGTCATAGACGCAGATATGGCTGACGGTCGCATCCGCGCCCCCACTCTTCCCGGCGAGTTTGGCCTTGCCGGTAAGAATTGCGAGGCCGTAATTCTCGCTGCCGACCGGATCGACCACGGCCTTCGCGTCCTCGATCATGTCCTTGGCGCCGGCAAGGCAGGCCGTCTGCACATCCGCCACGAACTCCTTCCAGGCGTCATCCGACGATGCGGCGGCGGGGAGAGTAAGCGACGAGAAGGCCGCAAGGAGGAGGATGGTGCGGGGGATCGGACGGGTCATGGAATTTCCTTCCTGCAATCTCGGCAAAAGCGAACCGATAGGGTGGAAAACGGTACGCCAAAGGTGTGAAACAAATGTGGTGGCGGCCGCGCGGGGAGGAATTTTCTCTTTTGTCGGAACATTTTGATATTTCGCAGGTTGCCCAAACAGAGGTTCGCTCCTATGGTCCGCTCACACGGTTTCTAGGAGCGGTAACCCGCTGCAAAAAGGAGTAAAAACCATGGCCTTCGAACTTCCCGAACTCCCCTACGACTACGACGCGCTTGCACCCTACATGTCGCGCGAGACGCTCGAGTTCCATCACGACAAGCACCACAAGGCATATGTCGACAACGGCAACAAGCTGGCGGCCGAAGCAGGTCTTTCCGACCTGTCGCTCGAAGAAGTCGTGAAGAAGTCCTTTGGCACCAATGCCGGTCTCTTCAACAATGCTGCCCAGCATTACAACCACGTCCATTTCTGGAAGTGGATGAAGAAGGGCGGCGGCGGCAACAAGCTGCCTGGCAAGCTCGAGCAGGCATTCGCCTCCGATCTCGGCGGTTACGACAAGTTCAAGGCCGATTTCATCGCTGCCGGCACCACGCAGTTCGGCTCCGGCTGGGCATGGCTCTCCGTCAAGAACGGCAAGCTTGAAATCTCCAAGACCCCGAACGGCGAAAACCCGCTGGTTCATGGTGCCGATCCCATCCTCGGCGTCGATGTCTGGGAACACTCCTACTACATCGACTACCGCAACCTGCGTCCGAAGTACCTCGAAGCCTTCGTCGATAACCTCATCAACTGGGACTACGTCCTGGAGCGTTACGAAGCCGCCGCCAAGTAAGGCTTGCGCGGAATGCGTGGTTGCTCATCGAAGCAGCCTCCTCCCGCGCGACGTCATCCTCGGCCTTGTGCCGAGGATCTGCTCCGTCTCTCAAAACGCGACGTGACAGATGCTCGGGACAGGCCCGAGCATGACGACAGTGGAAATAGCCACACACTTGAGACGCCCGGCTTCAAGCCGGGTGTTTTGCATTTGTGATAGGGCGGTGCGGCCTGTCGGATTTTATTGTCACAAGCCTGTCATCCGCCGGGTTTATCGCGGCGCATCATGACTGAAAAAACCACGCCTCTCTTCTCCTTCGGCATTGTCGCCGATCCCCAATATGCCGATGCCGCTCCGCGCCCCGAGATGGGTCGTTATTATGCCGAGAGCCCGAAAAAGCTCGCAGACGCGGTCGACGCCTTCAACCGCGAGGACCTCGCCTTCGTCGTGACGCTCGGCGATATCATCGATCGCGGCTTCGAAAACTTCAATGCGATCCTTGCCGTTTACGACGGGCTTCGCCACCGCTCGGTGCTGCTGCCGGGCAATCACGATTTCGCCGTCGCCGCCGAGCATTTGCCGACTATCCACGCCCGCCTCGGCATGTCCGCCCCCTGGCATGATTTTTCCATCGGCGACATCCGCTTCGTCGTGCTTGACGGCAATGAGGTCAGCCTTTTCGCGCCGCCGCCCGGCGATCCGCGTCGGGCGCTTGCCGCAGATCGGTTGAAGCACCTTGCGGATGCCGGCGCAATCAATGCGCAGGACTGGAACGCCTCGCTCAGCGACGAGCAGTTCGAATGGCTGCGGGCCGTTCTGCAAAGGGCGGATGCGGCAGGCGAAAAAGTGATCGTTCTCTGCCACTATCCTGTCTATCCCGAAAACGCCCACAATATGTGGGACGCGCCTCGCATCCTTGAGCTTCTCGGCTCCCACCCCTCGGTCGTCGCGTGGTTCAATGGCCATAATCACGAGGGCAATTACGGTGTGCTGGGCAATACCCACTTCGTGAACTTCAAGGGCATGGTCGATACGCCCGACCAGAACACCTTCGCGATTGCCGATGTCTTTGCCGACCGGATCGTCATTCGCGGTTTTGGGCGCGAGGAGGATCGCCTTTTACGGCTGTGAATAGGGGATTGGCGGCTGGTTGCTCTGCCAGCCGCTCATCCACAATTGCCGCAGCTTTTCGCCTTCCAGCTTGAAGAAGCTGCCGGTCGTTTCGCAGCTCAGCACCCGGTCCGAACGGAAATTGCGAATCGCCTGCCGCAATTCGCACCAGGCGACGATATTCACCGTCTCCGAATAATAGATCACCGCAATCGGCCGAACCCGCCGCTGCGTTTGCGCGCCGGCTTCATCGCGATAGGTGATCTCCAGCTTCTCCTCGTCGCGCACCGCCCGCCGGACCGTCGCAAGATCGACGCCGGCGGGGGAGGGCGCGATGCTGCCCCAGGCATGCAGGGCATTGGCGGAGAGGGTTTTCGACAGTGGTTCGGGCAGGGAGGCGGCAATCTTGTCGCTGACCTGCCTTGCCGCCTGCCGCAACTCGCTATCGCCGGTGCGGGCCACCATGGCGAGCGCCAGCACGATCGCCTCCGTCTCTTCGATGGAAAACATCAGCGGCGGCAGGTTGAAGCCGGGACGCAGGATATAACCGACGCCGCGTTCCCCTTCGATGGGCACGCGCATGGTCTGAAGCGCTGCTATGTCGCGATAGACAGAGCGCACCGTCACTTCCAGCGCCTCGGCAATCGTCTGCGCGGTGACAGGCCTGCGCGCCACCCGCAGAATCTGGATGATCTCGAACAGTCTCGACGCCTTGCGCATTGCCGTTTTCCCGGTGGATTTTCCCACGCAACTGACACAACGCTGTCAGTTGGCTTCTCCTATAAACGGAGAAACACATTGAGAAACATGGGATTTCCCGAATGTGTCGTGAACCGTTTTGGGAGATACTGACATGAGTTACGCCGAAAATCTCTGGCTTTTCTTTCTGGTCCTGTTCGGCATCATCATCCTGCCGGGCATGGACATGCTGTTCGTGCTGGCAAGCGCACTGACGGGCGGCAAGAGAACCGGCCTTTCCGCTGCAAGCGGCATGAGCGCCGGCGGCATCGTGCATTCGCTTTACGGCGCCCTGGGCGTCGGCATGTTGGCCGCCTGGATGCCGTCGCTGTTCCTGCCGCTCCTGGTTTTCGGCGCCGTCTATATGATCTGGATCGGCATCGGCCTGATGCGCAGCGCGATTGTCGTGAACGGCGATGAGGCGCAGGCGAGCGCTTCGGTCAGAAAAGCCTTCTGGCGGGCGGTGCTGACCTGCCTTTCCAACCCGAAGGCCTATCTGTTCATGATGGCGATTTATCCGCAATTCCTCAAACCGGCCTATGGCCCGATCTGGATGCAGGGGCTGGTGATGGGCGCGATGGTGGCGGTCACGCAGTTCACGGTTTACGGCGCGCTGGCGCTGACGGCGGATAAAAGCCGGGCATGGCTGGTTTCTTCGCCCGCCGCCACGATCTTCATCGGCCGCGCCGCCGGTTTCATGCTGATTGCCGCAGCGCTGCTGACACTGTGGGAGGCCCTGTCTTAGGCTTCTGTTTTCACGATGGAATTCACCGCAATGTGACTTCTTTTCGCCATCCGGAAAGGGCATCCTCGCGCCGTTCCATCTAGCGCCCGGTGTCCCGGCCGGAATCAAGGAGAGTTGCATGAAACTGAAAACCATTACCGCGGCCATGCTGTTCGGCTGTCTTTGCGCCGGAGCGGTCTACGCTGCCGGCGAAGTCGAAAAACGTGAAGGCATGATGAAGCAGATCGGTGGGGCGATGGGTTCGCTCGCCGCCATCTCCAAGGGCGAAAAGCCCTTCGACGCCGATACCGTCAAGACTGCCGTGACCACCATCAGCACCAACGCCAAGGCTTTCCCGGACCAGTTCCCCGCCGGCACCGAGACCGGCAGTGCCGCTGCCCCCGCCATCTGGGAAAATTTCGACGACTTCAAGGCCAAGGCCGCCAAGCTCGGCACGGATGCGGACATGGTTCTCGCCAATCTCCCCACCGATCAGGCGGGCGTCGCCACCGCCATGAAGACGCTGGGCGCCGATTGCGGCACCTGCCACCAGACCTATCGTCTGAAGAAATAATCGCAGCACTTTGGAAACGCCGCTTACCGGCGGCGTTTTCTCAGGCACGAAAGACATCTGACCGGGTCAGGTGAGAATGGGGAGAGGGGCATGTCCTCCATCTGGACGAAACTCGTGGGCGGGGCCGTCGTCGCGGCCATTGCGGGCTACGGCATATTCGCCTGGGTCACCGCGCCTCAGCGGCAGGCGCCCAGCCACTGGGTCAGCCTGGGCGAACCGGATCTGGCCAATGGCGAAACGCTGTTCTGGGCGGGCGGCTGCGCAAGCTGCCATGCCGCGCCCGATGCGAAAGGCGAGGCGCTATTGACGCTTTCGGGCGGGCAGGCGCTGAAAAGCCCCTTCGGCACCTTCCATGTCCCCAATATTTCCTCCGATCCGCAGCATGGCATCGGCGGCTGGACGCTGGCGGAATTCGGCGATGCGATGACGCGCGGTGTGGGCAGGAACGGCGAACATCTCTACCCGTCCTTTCCCTATGCCTCCTATGCCCGCATGACGCAGAAGGACATCAACGATCTCTTCGGTTATCTGAAGGCCCTGCCGGCCAGCCAGAACGATGCGCCGGATCACGAATTGCCGTTCCCCTTCAATCTGCGCATGGCGCTGGGCGGCTGGAAATTCCTTTATTTCGACCCCGCAGCGCGGCCCCGCGTGGAGCTTGCCAATGCCAATGCTGAATTGCTGCGCGGCCAATATCTGGTGGAAGGGCCGGGCCATTGCGGCGAATGCCACACACCGCGCAACGCGCTTGGCGGTTTCGTGAAAGACAAATGGCTGGCGGGCGGTCCCAACCCGGAAGGCGAGGGCCGCATTCCCGACATTACCCCCGGCTCGCAAAGCATCGGCAGCTGGGCCGAGGCCGATATTGCCAGCTATCTGGAAAACGGCTTCACCCCGGAATTCGACAGCGTCGGCGGCTCCATGGTCAAAGTGCAGCAGAACATGGCGCATCTGACGCCTGAAGACCGCGATGCAATTGCCGCCTATCTGAAGGCCATACCGTCGCGGTAACCCTCAGCCGTCATGCCGGACCAGATCCGGCATCCAGCCACGGCGCGTCTGCGCCGTGAGAAGAGTCTCTCGCGATCAAGGACTTGATCGCGCTGGACCCCGGATCTAGTCCGGGGTGACGGAGGTGGAGGCGACGGCGTGCAGTTCGAAATCAGGCCCACCATTGACTCCCGACCCCGCCCATCGGATAACAATCCTGTGATGGTTCCTTCCGGGCGTTCCGGAAGGTGAAAAGGGAACACGATAGGGAGAAATCCTCATTCGTGGCTGCCCCCGCAACTGTGAGCGGAGAGCCTGAAACGAAATGCCACTGGCAAGCCATCTCGCCGGGAACCCAAGGGTTTCCAGAGAGGGTGATGCCGGGAAGGTGTTTCAGGTTTTGACCCGTAAGCCAGGAGACCTGCCATCGCGGAAATATCCATGCCGGCGGGGTGTCCGGAAGAGCGGAATTTCAGGGTGGCGGGATCGACGCTTCCCTGTGTCAGTCTCGTATCCCCGTGGTGAAGTGTATCGTAGCGGCTCGATGGCCTTTTGCCGTCCGGCCGCGTCCAAAGGCGCGGGGTCGCGCCGGAGAGGGGTCACCATGTCCATCAACCAGAATACGGCCAACGCCGCCGTTTCCGCAAAAACAACCAGCTTCGCGCAATCGCTGACGGCGATCGTGCTTGGCCTGTTCGTTGTCGGTTTTGTCGGCTTTTCCCATGTGGAAGCCGTTCACAACGCCGCGCATGACACGCGTCATGCCAATGCCTTCCCCTGCCATTGAGGGGAACGGCATGTCGTCTTTTCGCAATATCGTCTTTACCGCCGTTCTCGTCGGCATCCTCGGCGGTTTCGCCGTTTCGGCCATGCAGGCTTTCGGCACGACGCCGCTCATCCTTCAGGCGGAAACCTATGAAAGCGCCGGCGAAGCGGCCCACAGCCATGATGCGCCGGCCCCCGGTGCTGCCGTTCCCGCCCATGAGCACAATGACGAGGCCTGGGCTCCGGCCGATGGCTTCGAGCGCACCGCCTACACCGTCGCCGCCAATGTGCTGACTGCCATCGGTTATGCGCTGGTGCTGACCGGCCTGATTTCGCTGCGTGGCACGAATGGCGGCTGGCGCGAAGGCCTTCTCTGGGGCGTTGCCGGTTTTGCCGCCGTCATGCTGGCGCCGATGATCGGCCTGCCGCCGGAACTGCCGGGCAGCCCGGCCGCCGCACTTGAGGCGCGGCAAATCTGGTGGCTTGCGACGGTTGCCGCAACCGCGGGCGGCATCGCGCTGATCGCGTTCCGCCGCGAACCCTGGGCCATCGTATTGGCGCTGGTGCTGATCGTCGCACCGCATGTGGTCGGCGCACCCTTGCCGCCGGAAGGCGAACATGCGCTGGCGCCGCTGCCGCTGGAGCGTCAGTTCATCGTCGCCGCCACCGTGACTAGCTTCGTTTTCTGGGCTTTGCTCGGAACGTTGAGCGCGTTTTTCCTGAAGCGCTTCCAGTCGGCTTGAGACTATGCAGGACGCAGCGGAATGGAGTGAGGAACTCGATGCGCTGCGTTTTGCCGTCCCCGGTCACGGCGCTTTCTGCGCCGTGCACCGCCTTGCCTTCAAGGCGGTTCTTGGGGCGACCCCGGATCGCGAGGCGGCTATCGCCTGTTTTCATGAGCACGAGGCCGCTTTTATCGCTGCGGCGCTCAGCAAGATAAAACGCTCGAATTCACCCTCCGGCCGCAGCCTGCATCTGAACAGCCGCGATATTCGCCGTGCGATTGCCGGGGAGAACGGCGATCATGCGGCGCGTGTTTGTCGCGTACTTGATCGGCGATAATCATTGCCGTTTTCACGTCCGTCATCCCGGCCTTGAGCCGGGATCCAGCCAGCCCAAGTCATTGGGCTGAAAGGACTCTTTTCACCGCGCAGACGCGCGTCGGCTGGATTCCGGCTCAAGGCGGGAATGACGGGAGTAGAGGGAGCGCAAACAACCGAGGCGGCTATGCCTCAGCGATGCTCCGCCGCAAAAACCTGAAGTTCCGCCTCGGCTTCCGGACCAAAGAGGCCGAGGTGTTTCAGGATTTCCACAGCGAAACTGACCGGCGCGCTGCCGGCGGCCGTGATGATGCCGCCATCGCTGACCGCTTTCGGCTGGTCGCGGTAGAGCGACTCGCCGCTATAGACGGCATAAGCCTTGTGGGACGCCAGCGAATTGCCGGTATGGGCGACGTCGTTCAGGACGCCCGTGCTACCGAGCGCGCTCGCCGCCGCGCAGATGCCGGCAACCAGCCGGTTTCTGTCGCGAAACCGGTGCACCAGCCCGCCAAGATCGACAGCCGTTCCCTTTTCCCAGCTCAAGCCGCCGGGAATGACAAGCGCATCGATGTCAACAGGATCAAGCGCGTCATAGGATGTGTCAGGCGTCACATTCAGCCCACCCATGGATGTCACCGGCCTGCCGTCAGGGGTGGCATAGACGATCTCGACGCCCAGATAACTGCGCGCTGCGGCAGCAAGCAGCGCCGGTTCCCAGTCCGCAAAATACTGCGCCAGCGCAATGGCGATCCGTGTCATGGTCGTCTCCGTGGTTTTAATCAGGCGATGGACTGCATGTAGCGCATGCCGGTGACCGGGCGGGGCGCGAAATCCATGTTTTCGTAGAAACGATGCGCCGCCACATTACCGGTCGTGGCGCTGACGGAAAGATAGTCGCAACCGAGACGCTTGGCGATATCGCGGGCGCGGGAAACCAGATGCTGGCCGGTGCCATGGCCGCGATGCCCGTCACGCACGAAGAGATGATGCAGCTCAAGCCCGCGCCGGCCTTCCTGCGCCCTGTAGAGCGGCAGAAGCAGGGCGTAACCGATCAGCGCGCCATCGGCTTCGGCCACGAGGCCATGCACCCAGGGCAGCGGGCCGAAGAGGTCGCGTTCCAGTTTCGCCGGCGTGATCGCCGCCGCATCGCCGTGGTAGGAGGCAAGCAGCGTAATCATCTCGTTGAGCTCGGGCAAATCCGTCTTGCGTGCACCACGAATGATGACGACGGGCGGTCTTTCCAGTGTAAGGGAGCTATCTTCGGTCATTTTTTCGGTCCTTTGGTCTTATCGGTGCCGTCAGGACGCTTGAGAAACAACAAAGCCGCCTGACGGCGGCTTGTTGACAATATGATCTGTCGAGCCGCCCTTAGAGGTAGGCCCAAAAGTACGAGCAGGAGATGGGTGCGCGTTCGTTGATCATGGGACATGCAATGCGCCCGAATCCGCAATCTGTCAAGCCCGGTTTTCCGATCAATGTTCACCCTCACACATGCCGTGATTGGAAAGCGCGCGGATGACGTAGCAATCCTCTATGGAATGGCCGTGGCAATGGGAGACGATGCGCTCCAGCTCGTGCTCCAGCTTCTTCAGGCTGGCGATCTTTTCGCGCACATGGGCGAGGTGTTCGGCGGCGATGCGGTCCGCGCCTTCGCAGGGCATCTGCCGGTGCTGGCTAAGCGCGATCAGTTCGCGGATGGCGTCGATGTTCAGCCCGAGATCGCGCGCATGGCGGATGAATGCCAGCCTTTCGAGGTCGGTCTTTTCGTAGCGGCGCTGGTTGCCATCCGAACGATCCGCCTCGCGGATGAGGCCCATCTGCTCGTAATAGCGGATCGTCGGCACCTTGACGCCGGTACGTTTCGACAGTTCACCGATGGACAGCATGGCTTTCTCCATATCTCCAGTCTCTAGAGATATGGCTTTTCCGTCCCCGGTTCAATGGCCTTAAGCGACGTCGTTGACGCCAAGCGCCTGGGCCAGTGCCTTCAGAATCTGCGATTCGAGGCTTGCCATATCCGGCTGGGCGGAAGCGGCCACCTCAGCATTGGCGCCAGTGGCGGCGGAAACGCCGCTGTCCATGTTCCAGAGAGCAGCAGCGAGGCTCGCGGAGGCGCCGGCCAGCGGGGCGACGGTGGTGGCGACATTGCCTGCCACCGAAATGGCGCGATGGGCCGCCCGCGTCAGCTCCTGCAAAGCCTCGGTGGTAGACTGGCTCTCCCGGTTATGCGCAGGCGCGATGCCGCGGACGGGAGAGGCGAAATTGATGCTGCTGGTTGCTGCGATAGTCGTCATGACTGTGAGTCCCCTAGTTCTGATGGGGCATTTTTAAGGTCCGAAACATTCCCGAAGATTGCGTCATGCACGCCTTGCGCAAAAAATAGCGGCAATATACTATACCCCCCTATAGTATATGAGGTGCCCATGTCCCATACGATCCGCAACAAGGAGAAGCTTCTGGCCCGCATCCGCCGTCTGAAAGGGCAGATGGAGGCGGTCGAGCGCGCACTGGATGATGCCAAGCCCTGCGGCGAGGTGCTGCAATTGCTCGCTTCGGTGCGCGGCGCGCTTTCCGGCCTGACCGGAGAGGTGATGCAGGAGCATCTGCATGAGCATGTGGTGCATGCCGAAAACGAAGACGAGCGGGCGCGGGCGGCGGAAGAGCTCGCCCAGGTGCTGAAGACCTACATACGGTAAAAGCGAACAGGATTAGCGACATGACGACGACATCCGAACACCGTGCAGCAGCCGGTCACGACCATGTTTTCCTTGGCCAGAACCATGAGCGCAATGAAAGGCGCGTCTGGATGGTCATTGCGCTGACCGCGGCGATGATGGTGGCGGAAATCGTCGCCGGCCACTGGTATGGCTCCATGGCGCTGACGGCGGATGGCTGGCACATGTCCACCCATGCCGGCGCGATGCTGATTTCGGCGCTCGCCTATCTTTATGCCCGCCGCGAGGCGCGCAATCCGCGCTTCACCTTCGGCACCGGCAAGTTCGGCGATCTGGCGGGTTTTGCCAGCGCCATCGTACTGGCGGTGGTGGCACTGCTGATTGCCGTCGAAAGCGCGATGCGCCTCGTCAATCCCGTTGAAATCGATTTCAACCAGGCGATCCTCGTCGCCATCATCGGCCTTGCCGTCAATCTCCTCAGCGCCGTGCTTTTGAAGGATGACCATCACCACGATCATGGACATGGACATGGACATGGTCACGGCTCGCATGCCCATCATGGCCATGGCAGCCACGCCCATCACGATCACGGCTCCCATGCCGGTCACCATGCGGACCACGGCGCAAAGGGCGGGCGGGACAACAATCTGCGCGCGGCCTATCTGCATGTGCTGGCGGATGCGCTGACTTCGGTTCTCGCCATCGTCGCGCTGCTGCTCGGCAAGTGGAACGGCTGGTCGTTCCTTGATCCGTTGATGGGTATCGTTGGCGGTCTGGTCATTGCCCGCTGGTCATGGGGCCTGATCCGCTCCACGGCGACGACGCTGCTTGATGCGCTGCCGCCGGCGGAGGATCTGCCGCAGGAAATCCGTGAAAGCGTGGAGACGGAAGAGGATCGCATCACCGACCTGCATGTCTGGCAGGTAGGGCCGGGGCATCACGCCGCCATCGTGGCGATCCATTCACAGGCGCCGAAAGCGCCGGCTTTTTATAAGCAAAAACTTGCCGCCATACATGAACTCTCGCATGTGACGGTGGAAGTCAGCCCGGCAAGGGCCTGATTGGAATCGCCTATTCGGTATATTCCGAATAGGCGCTGCGCACCCATTCCACCTCGGCTTCCGCCTTGTCCTCGGGGGAAGCCGCGGTCGTATCCTGATAAGCGGGCGCACTGCCATTGCCGACGGCCCACAGAACATTGGCCAGCGACTGGGAAAGAATGGTGCTGGAAACGGTGGGATTGCCCGGGCCGCGTTTTACCGCCTGCTCCTCCGGCGCGCTTTGAGCGCTGCCAGCTTTTTCGATGTCGCGGATGCGACCCTGATAGTTATATCCGCCAATATTGCTTTCGATCTGCATGTCGGTGATTCCGCGTTCAAAAGTTAACGAATGGTTAACGGCGGCGACTTGTCCGAAACTTGCGCTTGCTGCGCTGCAGCGACTGCCGAGGGTTGACAGCAGGCGAAGTAGTGCTTCGTTTTTGCATAAAGGGGGCGGGGCAGGAGGCGATTGCCAGCTTTATCCCTCGCGGCATTGCAGTCCGGGTTAAATTTCTGGCGCCGTGAACACCTCATTCCCCTCATTCCGCCTTGATCTGGCATCCAGCCGCCGCACGTCTGCGCGGCGAGAGAGTCCTTTCAGCCCAAGGACTTGGGCTGGCTGGATACCGGCTCAAGGCCGGTATGACGGAAAGAGGAAATCTCGCGGACGCGGCCAATCCGTCCGGCGCCGGATTACGCCGTTTCCTTCTCCACAGGCATAGCCGCTTCCAGGAGCTTCTCCGGCTTCTCCGCCGTTTCCGCCTCCGCCTCAACATCCTGCGGCGCGGGCGTCACCATCGCAGCCACCAGCGTATCGAGGCCGATGCTGCCGACCGGTTTGCCGTCCTCGTCCACCACATGGGCGGTGGTCTCGTTGGCTTCCGACATGTCGCGGGCGATTGTTTCCAGCGTCGCATTTTCCGGCACGGGCATGCCCTCGGGGCGGCTTTCCAGCGGCTCCATCACCGTGGTCGCCTGCAGCACGCGGCCGCGATTGACGTCGCGCACGAAGTCGGTGACGTAACCATCGGCCGGGGAGAGGATGATGCTCTGGCCGTCGCCCTGTTGCACCACTTCGCCGTCTTTCAGGATGGCGATATGGTCACCCAGCCGCAAAGCCTCGTCCAGATCGTGGGTGATGAACACCACGGTCTTCTTCAGCTCCTGCTGCAGATCGAGCAGCATGGTCTGCATGTCGACGCGGATCAGCGGGTCGAGCGCCGAATAGGCCTCGTCCATCAGAAGGATATCGGCGTCATTGGCAAGCGCACGGGCAAGGCCGACGCGCTGCTGCATGCCGCCGGAAAGCTGGTTCGGATAATAATCCTCGTAACCGGCAAGGCCGACGCGTTCCAGCCAGTAGCGGCCCTTTTCCTCGCTCTTACTGCGCGGCACGCCCTGGATGTCGAGGCCGTAGACGCTGTTTTCCAGCACGGTGCGATGCGGCAGAAGGCCGAATTTCTGGAACACCATCGCCGTCTTGTGGCGGCGGAATTGCCTGAGCGCCGAGGTGCTCATGCCGCAAATGTCCTCGCCATCGTAAAGCACTTCGCCGGCGGTCGGGTCGATCAGCCGGTTGATGTGGCGGATCAGCGTCGACTTGCCGGAGCCTGACAGCCCCATGACGACGGTGATCTTGCCGCCCGGCATGGTGATGTTGATGTTGTTGAGACCGAGCACATGGTTGTGCCTGTCGTTCAGCTCGGCCTTGTCCATGCCGGATCGCACCGCTTCGAGATATTTCTCGGGATGCTTGCCGAAGATCTTGTAAAGATTCCTGATTTCGATGCTTTTAGCCATGGGAGACCTCGCGGTATTTCTGCAGGCGCTTGCCGAAAGCCTGGCTCGCCCGGTCGAACATGATGGCGATGGCGACCAGAGCGAAACCGTTCAGGAAGCCCACCGTGAAGAACTGGTTGTTGATGGCCTGCAGCACGTTCTTGCCGAGCCCGCCGACACCGACCATGGAGGCGACGACGACCATGGCGAGCGCCATCATGATGGTCTGGTTGATGCCGGTCATGATGGTGGGCAGCGCCAGCGGCAGCTGCACGTTGAACAGCTTCTGGCCGTTGGAGGAGCCGAAGGCATCGGCCGCTTCCAGCACCTCCCGGTCCACCAGGCGGATGCCGAGACTGGTGAGGCGGATGACGGGCGGAATGGCATAGATCACCACTGCGATCAGGCCCGGAACCTTGCCGATGCCGAAAATCACCACCACGGGGATGAGATAAACGAAGCTCGGCAGGGTCTGCATCACGTCGAGCACGGGATTGATGAGGCGTTGCAGGCGTTCGGAACGTCCCATCAGGATGCCGAGCGGCAGGCCGATGACGATGGCGATCAGGGTGGCGATGGCGACGATGGACAGCGTCGTCATGGCGTCTCGCCAGAGGCCGACGGCGCCGATCATCAGCAGGGCGAGCGCCGTGCCGCCGGTAATCCTGAAGCTGCGGCCGGCCAGATGCACGATGGCGAGAATGATGAGGAGCGTGATGATCCACGGTGTCTGGATGAACAGCCGCTCCGAGGAATTGAGGAAGAGCTGCAGCGGATGCACGACGACGTCAATCGCATCGCCGTAGTTGCGCACGATGTCGCGAAAACCATCATCGATGGTCTTGCGTGCCACACGCATCGTGGAATTGTCGATGGCCGGGAACTTGCAGAGCATGTCCGGCAGGTAAGTGCAGAGGGCCATTATTGTTGTTTTCCCTTTGGGTTTTGGGGGATGGGTGGTGGAGGTTGGAGTGCGCGGGCACCCCCCTCTGTCCTGCCGGACATCTCCCCCTCAAGGGGGGAGATCGATCTGCGGCAAGGTCTCGCCTATCTCGATGGTTGAGGATGAAGCGGTGAAAGCGTGCCCAGCCGATCTCCCCCCTTGAGGGGGAGATGCCCGGCAGGGCAGAGGGGGTAAGCGGCTTGCGCCAACCCCGCCAGCAATCACATCGAAGCCTTGATCTTCTCCGCCACCTCGGCCGGAACCCACTTCGTCCAGATGTCCTCGTGGTTCTCGAGGAAATATTCCGCGCCATCCTCGTTGGTGCCCTGGTTCTCATCCATCCAGGCGAGGATTTCGGCGACCGTCTTGTTGTCCCAGTTGCGGGCCTTGATGTAGTCCAGCGTCACGCCGGCCTTGCTTTCGAAATCCTTGGTGATGACGGTATAGACATCGGCAACCGGATAGGCATTGACCTTCGGCGCTGCGCAATCGACCTTCGCCGTGCAGTCGTCGAAATGGGCGCGGTCGAGCTCAACGCCGTCATCCAGCTTCACCATCTCGTATTTGCCGAGAATGGCGGTGGGCGACCAGTAATAGCCGAGCCAGCCCTGCTTCTTTTCAAAGGCATTGGCGATGGAGCCGTCGAGGCCGGCCGCAGAGCCGGTGTCGACCAGCGTAAAGCCCTTCTTGTCGCCCTCGCGCGCCTTGTAGAGATTGGCGGTGGTCACCTGGCAGTTCCAGCCGGAGGGGCAATTATGCACGGCGCCCTTGCTGGCGTCCTCCGGGGCGGGGAAAAGTTCGGGATGTTTCAGCGCATCCTCGACGGTCTTGATGTCGGGGTGCGCGTCGGCGATGAATTTCGGGATCCACCAGCCTTCGATACCGCCTTCGGAAAGAATTTTCGATGCCTCGATCATGCGGCCGTCCTTGACGGCGGCGTCGAGCGGCTCGCGCACGGCGTTCACCCACAATTCGGGCGCCATGTCCGGCTGGCCTTTTTCGTTCATGGAGGCGAAGGTCGGCATGGTATCGCCGCTGACGACATTGACCGTGCAGTCATAGCCGTTTTCCATGATGAACTTGTCGACGTAAGCCGCGACACCGGCGGATGCCCAGTTCATTTCGGCGATGGTGATGCTGCCGCACTCTTCGGCGGCATTGGCGGAATTTGCTGCACCGGCAGCGATGATAAAGCCCGTTACGAGAATGGTCGAGGCGAGGAGTTTCTTCATGTGTAAGACCCCCAAGTCTGATGCAGTGTTTTCAATTGGCAAAGCGGGAGCACTGCAAAGCCCGGATTGCCAAGGGCGAACTGACATGGCGCGTGGAAAAGCCGAATAAAGACGGCAAGAAGAATATCCGCAGAACACGCTGCGGCATTGCCGCAGGAAACGCGGCGAAAAGGCGCATGAATATGTCAACGACCGGCATAATACGGCCAAAAAGTGATATTGCAACGCGAAATGGCGCATCGCAGCCATGCGTTCGATTCCCGGAACATTTTCACATCTGACGTAATACTGAAAATATATTTTTAGTTTAAAGAGGTATATTTTGAATTTCAGTATTCTGAAATAAAAATCCGTTATGTCGTAAAGTGGTATTTAAAGAAAAAATACCGGCGTGATTTTGTGGAAAAAATATTCGAAAACGGGTTTTCGAAGGGTATTTTTATACTGTTTTCGGAACGGGCGGCGGCTTTTCGCCGCCCGTTCCGCCATTAGCGTGTCACGCCGCGTCCTTGCCGGCCACCTTCAGCGCAAAGGCATATTCGAAGGCAATTTCCTCCAGCCGCTGGAAACGGCCCGATTTGCCGCCATGGCCGGCCGCCATGTTGGTTTTCAGCAGGATGGGTGCTTCCCCCGTCGTCTTCTCACGCAGCTTCGCCACCCATTTGGTCGGCTCCCAATAGGTCACGCGCGGATCGGTGAGGCCGGAAAGCGCGAGAATCGGCGGGTAAGGCTTCGCACCGACATTGTCATAGGGGCTGTAGGCGGCGATCCAGCCATATTCCTCTGCCGATTCCAGCGGATTGCCCCATTCCGGCCATTCAGGCGGGGTGAGCGGCAAAGTGTCATCGAGCATGGTGGTCAGCACGTCCACGAAGGGAACGGCGGCGATGATGCCGGCGAATTTCTCCGGCGCCATATTGGCAACGGCTCCCATCAGCATACCCCCGGCCGAGCCGCCTTCGGCGATGATGCCCTCATAGGAGGTGAAACCTTCCTGAACCAGATGATCGGCAGCGGCGATGAAATCCTTGAAGGTGTTCTGCTTGGCTTCCATCTTGCCGGTTTCGTACCATTCGAAACCCTTGTCCTTGCCGCCGCGAATATGGGCGATGGCATAGATGAAACCACGGTCGGCAAGCGACAGCGTGGTGGTGGAGAAAGAGGCCGGAATGGTGATGCCGTAAGCGCCATAACCATAAAGCAGGCAGGGGGCGGAACCGTCGAGCGCCACATCCTTGCGATAGAGCAGGGAGACCGGCACCAGCTCGCCATCATGCGCAGGGGCCATGATGCGACGGGTGATGTAATCATCCGGATTGTGGCCGGAGGGTACTTCCTGCGTCTTCAGCAGTGTGCGCTCGCGCGTCACCATGTCGTAATCGAACAGCTGGCTCGGCGTCGTCATCGAGGAATAGGAGAAGCGGATCATATCCGTGTCATATTCCGCCGCGCCATGCAGGCCGAGCGAATAGGCCTCTTCGGCAAAGGCGATGGAATGTTCCTCGCCGGTGCGGCGGTCGCGGATGACGATGCGCGGCAGGCCGTCGCGGCGTTCCAGCCAGATCAGGTGGCGGGCATAGGCATCGACGGAGAGAATGAGGCGGCCCGGCTCATGCGGGACCACCTCTTTCCAGTTTTCCTTGCCGGGCGATGTCACCGGCGCTTCCACGATGCGGAAATCCTTGGCGTCGCCGTCATTGGTGAGGATGAAGAAGACATCGCCGCCTTCGCACATCGAATATTCGATGCCCTCTTCGCGCTCCGCCACGATAGCAGGCTCGGCGGTCAGGTCTTTGGTGGAGAGAATGCGATATTCGCTGGTCTCATGGTCGTGAATGTCGATGAAGATGAAATCGTCGAGAACCGACGCGCCGACGCCCATGAAGAAACCGGGATCCTTTTCCTCATAGACCAGCCGGTCGGCCGATTGCGGCTCGCCGATGATATGGTGGAAGACCTTGGAGGGACGGTGGTTCTCGTCCTGCAGCGTATAGAAGAAGCTCTTGCCATCGGGCGCCCATGCGCCGCCGCCGCCGGTGTTTTCCACGACATCTGCAAGGTCTTCGCCGGTTTCGAGGTTGCGGATGCGCAGGGTGAAATATTCCGAGCCCTTGTCGTCGTAACCCCAGATGCCGTGGCTGTGATCGGAGGACTGGTCGAGGCCGGCAAGACGGAAATAATCCTTGCCCTCGGCCTCCTTGTCGCCGTTCAGCAGCACGTGTTTTTCGCCGCCGCCGCGCGGGGTGCGGAAATAATGCGGCTGTTCGCCGCCGGTCACGAACAATGTCCCGTAAGCATAAGGCCCGTCATTGACCGGCACGGAGGAATCATCCTGCTTGATGCGGCCCTTCATTTCCTCGAACAGCTTTTCCTGAAGCGCCCTGGTGTCACCCATGGCCGCTTCCATATAGGCGTTTTCCGCTTCCAGATGGGCGCGGATCGATGGGTCGAGCAGGGTAGGGTCCTTGAACATGGCCTGCCAGTTATCGGCCCGGAACCATGCATAATCGTCGGTGCGGGTAATGCCGTGATGCGTGTCCTGAACGGGCCTTTTTTCGGCGGTCGGGGCGGCGGGCAGGTTCTTGAAAATCGGCAAGGGAAACTCGCTTTCGTATGATGAACGGCGCTAGGAAAGATTCGTCGGCGGCGACCCTAACATTTTTTTGCGCCCCGCCTCACCCTCGGATTGATACTTGCGGTGTCCTGGGTTCTGCTCATCACGAATGGCCGTGTTAGTCTTTCTCTCTCGCAATGTAACCAATGCCCACCCTAGGTCCATATTCCGAACTTCGGACCTCGATGGGCATCAGCCAATGCTCCGGCTTGACCTGCCCGGAAGGCACGCATTTTATCAATATACCGGCCCGCTTTGTTACAGGGTCGTAGAGCGAAACAGGTTCATCAAATAGCTTTACAAAAACGTGTAGACCCTGGCAAAACCGCTTGGCATTCAGGTACATATTGACTTGCTTGGTCAATCCAGCCTGATTTATGTCGCCAATATCTGGATTTTGCTCAATGTTCTTCAATTCCACAACATAATCGCCCAGTTTTCCGAATGCCTTGTCGGCCGGTCGGTGGGAAATGGGGTAGGTTGTCGCGGTCGCCTTTATATAGGCCTTGTTCAGATTGAGTGCTTTGTATTCAGCATCTGCTGCCCACACCTGCGTGGCGATGTCCGCACCGAGAGTGACATTGGCAAAGGTCCTTAAAAGCCGAGATTTGGCGTTTTCTTTATCTGTCTGAGTGCAGCCGGAAAGAAAAAAGGCAAGAATCGTGAAATTGATAATTGTATTTTTCATAATGTACCGAAATTTAAATTAATATTGGAATTTAGTTATTTAAAAAATGAATTTGTTTCTCAATTTATTCTCTAAATTTGGGGAGATGGCAAGATTTTTAGGACGGTCACTTCAAAAGAATCGCAACTGATATTCCTCTTCCAGCCGATCAAGTTTCAAATCTCCACAGGCGGAATGCGGCTTGGGCACAATTTCGTCAGCTTTCGATCACATTTTGGCAATATCCGGCAAATCAGCGATGATGGATGCAGGCCGCCCGGCCTGCCGCCCACCACAAGAACAAACGAAAAAACTGACAGGATCCCATGCGAAAGCTTCTTCCCGCTGCCCTTTCTGCCTTTTTCCTTGGCTTGCAGACCTTCACCCCCGCCTTCGCGATCGATGCCAGCGTCATGCGGCAGTTGAACGCGCTTGCCCCCGAAGAGCGGCTGGAACAGCGCTGCGATATCGAGGCGATGGAAAGGATAGCGACCGAGCAGAAGGGCATGCGGCCGGACAAGGTCATCGCCTATACCTTCGGTGATCCGGAAGTCGGCAAGAACTCCATCAAGGCGCCGGGCGCAGTCTTCAGGAGCGCGGGCGAATGGTACAAGCTCAAATACAAGTGCCAGCTCAAGAGCGACAGCCTCAGCATCCAGTCCTTCGACTACCGTGTGGGCGATAAAATTCCCGAAGAGCAGTGGAAGAAGTTGTATCTTTATGACTGAGAGCGGAATTTTTCGATTTCAGACCGGCGTTTAGCCTCCGCTTTTCTTGCCGCTCCGCCACCGGCTCTGTAACCCTGCTTGCCGATCAAAGCGAGGGAGATGGGCATGGCGACACGATTCAAGGGACTTTCGGCTTTTCCGATCACGCCGGCCGACGAGGCCGGGCAGGTCGACACGCAGGCCTTTTCCGCCCTCATCGAGCGGCTTGATGCGGCCGAGGTGGATTCCATCGGCATTCTCGGCAGCACCGGCATCTATATGTATTTGTCGCGGGCGGAGCGGCGTCGGGCCATCGAGGCCGCCGCCGCCATCCTCAAGGGCAAGCGCACACTCATGGCCGGCGTCGGCGCATTGCGCACCGATGACGCCGTGGCGCTCGCCAGGGATGCGGAAGCGGCCGGCGCGGATGCGCTGCTGCTCGCACCCGTCTCCTATACGCCGCTGACGCAGGAAGAGGCCTATCACCATTTCGCCGCCGTGGCGGGTGCGACGGCGCTGCCGCTCGCCATCTACAATAATCCCACCACGACCCGCTTTGCCTTCAGCGACGAGCTTCTGGTGCGGCTTGCCTATATCCCCAATATCCGCGCCATCAAGATGCCGCTGCCGGCCGATTCCGATTATGCCGGTGAACTTGCGCGGCTGAGGCCCAAGCTGGGGCAAGATTTCGCCGTCGGTTACAGCGGCGACTGGGGCTGCGCTGACGCCACGCTTGCCGGCGGCGACACATGGTATAGCGTCGTCGCCGGCCTGCTGCCGGTTCCGGCCCTGCGGTTGATGCGGGCGGCTCAGGCGGGCAATGCGGAAGAGGTCAAACGGATCGATGCGGCCTTCCAGCCGCTCTGGGCGCTGTTCAAGGAATTCGGCAGCATCCGCGTGGTTTATGCCGCTGCCAACATCCTGTCGCTAACGGTAAGCGAACCGCCCCGGCCGATCCTGCCGCTCACCAGCGCCGAACGCCAGCGGGTGGAAGAGGCGCTGGAGGCCCTGTCGGCACTGGAAACCGCGCCTTAATTCGGGCGCTTTGCAGGCGGATTGCCACCTCTTCACACTCCGGAACATAAAATGCTGCGTCGTCTCTTCATCGCCACCCTATTTTTCTGCGCTTCTTCCGCCGCCTTTGCGGGGACCGGCCTTGTCGAGCCGACGCTGAAAATGTCGCCGCAGCATGACGGCAAGGTGCGGGTGGCGATGACACTGGACGCCTGCATGGGCAAGACCGACCACCGCATTCTCGATACGCTGGTGAAGGAGCGCATTCCGGCGACGATCTTCGTCACCGCCCGCTGGCTGAAACATAATAGCGAGGCGCTGGCCACGCTCATGGCGCATCCGGATCTGTTCGAGATCGAAAACCATGGCGAAAACCATGTGCCGGCAGTTGATAAGCCGGTTTCCATCTACGGCATCGCCGCCGCCGGCTCTGAAGCGGCGGTCGAGCAGGAGGTGGAGGGCGGCCGTCAGGCCATCGTCGCCGCCACCGGCCTCCAGCCGCAATGGTTCCGTGGCGCGACGGCCAAATATACGAATTCCTCCATGGCCACCATCAACCACCTCGGCATGCGGGTAGCCGGTTATTCCGTCAATGGCGATGGCGGCTCGCTGCTGGGTGCGGCCATGACGGCAAAACACATCGCCGCGGCAAAAAATGGCGATGTCATCATCTCCCACATCAACCAGCCCACCCATGAAGCGGGCGAGGGCGTGGTGAAGGGCCTTCTGGCGCTGAAGGCGCGCGGCGTGATTTTCACAAGGCTGGACGATCCGTCCTTCGCACCGCCGGGGAATTGATCCGCAAGGTTGCCGCCCGTTTCTTCTCCCCGTCGGGGAGAAGATGCCCGAAGGGCAGATGAGGGGGCAAGCTCCCCGCATCTCTCCACCGTCGCCCCCTCATCCGGCGCTGCACGCCACCTTCTCCCCGGCGGGGAGAAGAAATATGCCGCACCGGCTTGCAAATGGCGCGGACACGAGCCGACAACATCCCATACATCAACGCCCGTTTTTCGGCGGCGCGGGTAAAAATTTTGCGCTAGCATCCTCCCCATGATGCTGTTCAAACGCCCCGACACCGAAACGCTCTATTCCGCCCTTGTGAACAAGGACCCCGCCTATGAGGGCGTGGCCTATGTGTGTGTGACGTCGACGAAGATTTTCTGCCGCTTCACCTGCACGGCGCGCAAGCCGAAGATCGAAAACTGCCGGTTCCGCGAGACCATCGCCGAATGTCTGGAAGCCGGTTTCCGCCCCTGCAAGCGCTGCAAGCCGATGCTCGCCTATGGCACGGCCGATGAGACCGTGACATCGCTGCTGACGGCGCTGGAAAACGAACCGGCGCGGCGCTGGCGCGAGGAGGATGTGGTGGCGATGGGCCATGATCCTTCCACCGTGCGCCGCACCTTCAAGCGCCGTTTTGGCATGAGCTTCTTGGAAATCGCCAGATTGCGGCGGGTAGGCGGTGCGGCGGAAAGCCTCGCTTCCGGCGAAGCGGTGATCGGCGCGCAGATCGATGCCGGTTACGAATCCGGCAGCGGTTTCCGCTCCGCCATCAACCAGTTTTTCGGCTCATCGCCCGCCGCCATGAAAGGCAAGGGGTTTTTGAAGGGTGACTGGATCGATACGCCGATTGGCCCGATGCTTGCCGTGGCCGACGATCATGCCCTGCATCTCCTCGAATTCGCCGACCGGCCGGCGCTTCCAGCCGAACTGAAGCGGCTGAAGACGCGCACCGGCGCGGATATGGTGCTTGGCCGGACGGCTGTGACCGGCCAGATCGAAGCGGAACTCAAGGCCTATTTCGCCGGGCATTCGGCCGCTTTCGAAACGCGGCTCGCCGGCCACGGCACACCCTTCGAGCGCGACGTCTGGCGCAACCTGCGGGAAATACGGGCGGGTGAGATCGTCAGCTATTCCTCCCTCGCAACCGCCATGGACAGGTCATCCGCCGTGCGTGCGGTGGCCCGCGCCAATGGCGCGAACCAGATTGCGATTGTCGTTCCGTGCCACCGTGTACTGGGCGCGGATGGCAGCCTGACCGGCTATGGCGGCGGTCTGTGGCGCAAAAAATGGCTGCTCGAGCATGAGCGCCGCATGGCGAGCGCGCAGATTGAGGCGCAGGGAATGCCGCTCGCTTCCTGAGCGGTCTGACTGCTGGTTTTCATGAGATTGTCGATTGACGGCCGGCGGGTGTGGCTTACCCCCCTCTGCCCTGCCGGGCATCTCCCCCTCAAGGGGGGAGATCGGCAGGACGCGCTAACGCCGTTTCATTCTCAACGTTGAGATGGGCGAAACCTCGCCGCAGATCGATCTCCCCCCTTGAGGGGGAGATGCCCGGCAGGGCAGAGGGGGGTAAACCCCACGCGCCGGCCGCCGGAAAACCGCCGGTCAATCCGGCAGTTTGGGCACCACCCGGCGTGAGGGGAAGAGTTCCCGCGTCACCGTCATGACGATCAGCGACAGCGGCAGCGCCAGCATGGCCCCGGCCGCGCCCCACATCCACGTCCAGAAGATGATCATCACGAAGACGAGGAAGGGGTTTATCTCCATGTTGCGGCCCACCACCGCCGGAAAGGCGAGGTTTTCCATCAACAGGTGAATGGTAAAGAAGATCGCCGCCGGCAGCAGCGCCAGAATGATGTTGTCATGGGTGATGATGCCCGCCACCGTCAGCGAAATCGTCATGGCGGTGATGCCGAGAAACGGCACGAAGCTGGAGAGAAAGGCGAAGAGCCCCCACAGAAGCGGCATGGCCAGTCCGCCGAAATAGGCGATGACCACCATCGTCACGCCCAGCCCGGCATAGATCAGCGCCGCCGTGGCGAAATAGGTGCCGAGCACCTCTTCCACCGAACCGATGATACGGATGGTGCGAAGCCGCTGGTGGCGGGCCGGAAAGGCCATGATGATCGCCTTGCGCAGCCGCAGCCGGCTATAGAGGAACATCAGCAGCGCGGCGAGAAAGATCAGGCCCTGAATGACGGCGGGCGTGATGTTGGCGCCGAGCAGCGAGATGATTTCACCGCTGCGCGAAATCAAAGATTCCATCGACATCGAGCCCAGACTGAAGCTCGCCGCCGAAATATTCAGCCATCTGAGGCTTTGCAGATAGGGCAGGAAACGGTCGATGCTGCGCTCCACCAGCGCCGGCCCTTCCGAAGCGAGAAGCGAGAGCGGCTCGGTCAGCGAATTGACCACGAAGAACATCACCGCCGCCACGAGGCTCGATAGAATGAGCGCGACGCCGAAGCCGGGAATGCCGTAGGAACCGAGCTTTTCGGCGGCGATGCCGAGAATCATGCCCACCACGATGGCCATCACCACCGGAATAAGGATGAGCGACAATTCGTGGATGACCGCCATCAGCATGATAAGGAAGATGCCGATCACCGACCAGGCGACGACCACATCCAGCGCTTCGCGGCCAAGCGGCTGCTGGCTGCGCACATCGTCACGCCGTGAGCCGGAAGCTGGCACCTCCAGCGGGTCCGCTCTTGTTGCCGCAGCGTTTGCCGCGGTGTTGACCAAGCTGCCGGTCTTGTCCGGCCTGGCATTTTCATTCATCGAACGGTCCCCCAATAAGGTGACAAACGTTCGAAAAATGTGGCGGTTCCGGGGCGGCGAAAATTTCCGCGGCCCCTTTTTTGCGTTTAGGCGGAAAGCTTTAGGCCGATGCCCCACGGATCTTTGAGGACAATGCCGTCACTTTGCCGCTCTGTGGCGATTTCCAGCCGGTCGAGTGCGGCAATCGCCGTCTCAAGCGCGGCCGGCTCGTTGAATGTCAGCGAATAGCCGGAAAGGCCGGTCATGTTGTCCTTGCGGGCCATGGCTCCACGGCTGTTCCAGATATTGGCGGCCACATGGTGGTGATAGGCCCCGGAGCCGAAGAAGCTCGCGCCGGGATAACGCGCCATGATCTTCAGCCCCAGCACATCCTGATAAAATTCATCCGCCTGCGGAATATTGCCCACCTGCAGATGGATGTGGCCGATGGCTGTTCCTTCCGCCGCCCCGGTAAAGGCCGTCTTCGGCGCGCTGTCGTAAAGCGCCTGAAGGTTGAGGCCGAGGGTGGCCATCTCCACCGTGCCGTCCTGCTGGTAGGTCCATTCATCCGGCGAACGGTCGCGATAGACTTCGATGCCGTTGCCTTCCGGGTCGGCAAGATAGATCGCCTCGCTGACCAGATGGTCGGACGCGCCCTGAAACTGGACATTGTTATGGGCGGCATGCGCCAGCCAATGGGCCAGATCGTTCCGGCTCGGCATCAGGAAGGCGGTGTGGAACAGGCCTGCGGCGTTGCGCGGCGCGCGTTCCGCCGTGCTGGAGGTTGAAAGCGTGAGCAGCGGCTGGCCGCCGACACCCAGCACTTCACCGCTCGGGTTCTTTTCAAGAACGGAAAGGCCGATGATCTTCTGGTAGAAATCCGAAACGCGCGGCAGATCGTGAACGACGAGATGCGCCTGGCCGACATAGGCCGGCCGCGTCAGGGCGAATTGTTTGATTTCACTCATCATGATCTCCATATTGAATCCGAAGCGCCCTGGGGCGGATCGGTCGCCGAAACCATCGGCCGACGCCGCTTTGCGGCGTTTGTCGAAGGCGAATATGGGCTGGTTTCGTCGTTCAGCAAAGATCGTCGTCTGGCGATTGACCGTCCACTATTCGTTGACAATGCCCCGTTCCGGCCCGGCTCCGGCTTTGACTTCGATCAAGGTGAAGGCCCTGCCGAAGGGGAAATATAAGCCTAGCCCGACACGCTAAACGGCGGATCAAGCCAAAGGAGACAGCCATGTACAAGAAGATCATCGTACCGGTAGACCTCAGCGCCACCGACAAGGGGGAAAAGATTCTCGAAAAGGCCAAGGCGCTTCTGGACCCGGACGGCGAGATCGTTCTCATCAATGTTGTCGAGGAACTGCCGGGCTATATGGCGATCGACCTGCCTGTCGACCTGATCGAAAACGCCATCAAGGACGCCAGGACCAAGCTTTCGGACATTAAGACCAGAGCCGGTTTCAAGGGCAGCCAGGAAATCAGAAGCGGCGCGCCCGCGCGTGAAATCATCGCCGCCGCCGAGGAGCACAAGGCCGACCTCATCATCATCGCGTCGCACACGCCGGATTTCAGCAATTATTTCATCGGCGCCACCGCCGACCGCGTGGTGCGCCACGCCAAATGCTCGGTGCTGGTGGACCGATAAAAGCCTGACGTTTTAGCGTTGTGGGCGGGTTTTCCGCCCCCAAGCATTCCAAGGAAAACTGGAATCCGGTTTTCCGTCTGGAAATGCGACGATACAAGAAGATCGGCTGGAGGAAAAAACATGAATGTCGAAAGTTACGAGAAAATCCTGCGTGACCGCCAGCGCGAGCTTTATCGCCGCCTGCACAAAATCGAAGCCGATTTCGAAGAGCCTCGCAATCCCGATGACGAGGATCGCGCCACCGAACGCAGCAATGACGAGGTGCTGGACGAGCTGGGGCAGGTGGGTCAGGACGAGCTGCGCGCCATCGACGCAGCCCTCGACCGTATCGCCAGCGGCACCTTCGGCACCTGCGTCAAATGCGGCAAGCGGATTTCGGAGGATCGGCTGAAGGCGGTGCCCTATACGCCGTTTTGCCAGGAATGCGCTGCGGCGTTGTGAGGGGTGAACGACCTTTCCTCCGTCATGCCGGACCTGATCCGGCATCCAGCCGACGCGCGTCTGCGCGGCGAGAGAGTTCTTTCAGCCCAAGGACTTGGGCTGGCTGGATACCGGCTCAGGGCCGGTATGACGGTGTGTAGGTACGACAACCTGAAAAACTCGTCCTTATCGCCAGGGAACGTCGCCTGCCCCCAACCTCTCCTTTCGCAACAGCCTCGAACGCAATTTGATTGCCGTTAACCGGGCGCTGTCTTGTTCCTGTCTAATATTGTCTCCATGCTTTGAGGAAAGCACGCAGACGGGATTGGACTATGAGCGATTTGTGGCGGTTCGGGCGCCAGTATGATTTTCACGAGATTGTCGCCGATGGCATCGTCCATGGTGTCGGCATCGTGTTTGCGCTTATCGGTGCCACGGCGCTGATTTTCTACGCGACCGCGTGGGGGACGCTCAGCGCGATCGCCGCTGCATGGATTTACGGTCTCGGCCTCGTCGCCTGTCTTTCCGTGTCTTTCACCTACAATATCTGGCCGCACTCGAACGTAAAATGGTTCCTGCGCCGGCTGGATCATTCGGCGATCTTCATTCTCATCGCCGCCACCTATACGCCCTTTCTGATGCGCGGCATCCAAGATCCGCTGATTGCCGTCATGCTGGGGCTGATCTGGCTTGCGGCGCTGTGCGGCATCCTTCTCAAATGCCTGTTTCCCGGCCGTTACGACCGGGTCGCCATCGGCCTTTATCTCGCCATGGGCTGGAGCGGCGTCATGGTGGTCGGGCCGCTGTCGTCGCATCTGGCACCCGTCACGCTCTGGCTGATCGTCGCCGGCGGCGTCATCTATTCGCTCGGCGTCATCTTCCATGTCTGGGAAAAGCTGCGCTTCCAGAATGCCATCTGGCACGCTTTCGTGGTCGCCGCCGCCGCCGTTCATTATTTCGCCGTGGTCACCTCCTTCAGCCTCGTGCCGCTGGCATCCTGAAGAATGCGCCCCGATGGCGGGATGGGTACTGGACAGCCATTCGCATCATCGCCTAATCCTCGTGCAGATGGCGGCCGAAAATACCGCCGCTGCGAGCAGGAAAAAGGGTGAACGACAATGAGCGTGCAACTGCGCGACGCGACCGTGGACGATCTCTCCGGCATCATGGAGATTTACAATGATGCGGTGCTGAATACGACCGCGATCTGGAACGACGTGCTGGTCGATCTGGAAAACCGCAGGGATTGGTTCGCCGCCCGCAAGTCACGCGGCTTTCCGGTCATCGTCGCAATCCTCGACGGCAAGGTCGCAGGTTATGCTTCCTATGGCGACTGGCGCGCTTTCGACGGTTATCGCCACACCCGCGAACATTCGGTCTATGTGCATAAGGATGCGCGCGGCCACGGCATCGGCAAGAAGCTGATGCAGGCGTTGATCGATCATGCCTCCGGCAACGACGTGCATGTGCTGATCGCCGCCATTGAGGCGGAAAACACCGCCTCCATCCGCCTGCATGAAAGCCTCGGCTTCAGGGTCGTCGGCCGGTTTTCGGAAGTCGGCACCAAGTTCGGCCGCTGGCTGGATTTGACGTGTATGGAACTGAAGCTGAACTAGTTCCCGGGCGGGTTGCCTAGAGAAAGCGGCCCCGGCGCGGGCGTTCAACCTCTCCTCCGTCATCCTTGGGCTTGTCCCAAGGATCTAACCACGTCGAATTAAATCAACCGGTTGCAGATCCTCGGGACAAGCCCGAGGATGACGCTGAGTGTTTGGGGTGGACGTCCGCAAACCGACGTCGCATGCCGCATAGGCGTTACCCATTGCCCAATCAAACCGGCTCGAACACCATCGAATGGCCGTTGATGCAATAACGCAGGCCGGTGGGCTTCGGGCCGTCGGGGAAGACGTGGCCGAGATGGCCGCCGCAATTGGCGCAGCGGATTTCCGTGCGCACCATGCCGTAGCTGGCGTCGCGATGTTCCGTCACGGCGCCCGGTTTTACCGGCTCGAAATAGCTCGGCCATCCGCAGCCGGCATCGAATTTCGTATCGGAGAGGAACAGCGGCTCGTCGCAGGCCGCACAGCGATAGAGGCCTTTCTGGAATGTATCCCAATAGGGCCCGGTGAAGGCGCGCTCGGTGCCGTGTTCGCGCAGGATGCGATATTGCTCCGGCGTCAGCTGCTCACGCCATTCGGCATCGCTTTTTTTGATTTTTGGGGATGTCAGATCGCTCATGGAATGATCCTTTCTGTTCCCGCCTCAAATAGTCATCGCGAAGGCGGATTGAAAGGGGATGGGCGTCATAACGCGTTCGTTATGGGCCGGGAGTACCGATTTGGGTTGAGATGGCTTTGTCTATGCCTTAGAGCATTTCCAGGAAAAGTGGAGCCCGGTTTTCCGTCCGGAAATGCGCTCTAACTGAAAAAACGATTTGAAGAAGAACGCCATTATTGGCGCGCAGGGATGGGGGACATCCCGGGAGATGTGAATGACATCAGATGTCACGCCGTTGACATTCCTGTCGCTATTTCTGCCGTTTCTGGCAGCGCTTGCCGCACCCGTCCTGGTTAAAAGGTTCGGTCACAATGCGGCGTGGGTCCTGGCGATTGCGCCTGCTCTCGCCTTTGCGCATTTTGCGCTGATGCTGCCGCAGATCGCGGCAGGCGGGGTGGTGACAGGCGGTTATGCCTGGGTGCCGAGCTTCAATCTCAGCTTCTCCTGGTTCATCGATGGCCTGTCGCTGACCTTTGCGTTGCTGATCACCGGCATCGGCCTGCTGATCGTGCTTTATGCGGGCGGTTATATGAAAGGCCATCCGCAGCAGGGCCGGTTCCTGTCCTTCCTGCTGCTTTTCATGGGGGCGATGCTGGGCGTCGTGGTTTCCGACAGCCTGCTGATGCTGTTCGTTTTCTGGGAACTCACCTCCATCACTTCCTTCCTGCTGATCGGCTTCGACCATGAGCGCGCCGCCTCGCGCCGCGCCGCGCTGCAGGCGCTGGTGGTGACGGGCGGCGGCGGTCTGCTGCTGCTCGCCGGGCTGATTTTCATCTGGGATATCAGCGGCTTGACGCAGCTGTCGATGCTGGTGCGCGGCGGCGATGTCCTGCGCGACAGCCCGTTTTATCTGGCCGCGCTGCTTCTTGTTCTCGGCGGCGCCTTCACCAAGTCGGCGCAGTTTCCCTTCCATTTCTGGCTGCCCAACGCCATGGAAGCGCCAACGCCGGTCTCCGCCTATCTGCATTCGGCAACCATGGTGAAGGCCGGCGTCTATCTGCTGATGCGCCTCAACCCGGTTCTCGGCGATACCGCCGCCTGGCAGATCCTGCTGCCCTTCTTTGGTGGGCTGACCATGCTCACCGGCGCGCTGCTGGCCGTGCGCCAGACCGATCTCAAGCTGATGCTCGCCTATACGACGGTGTCGTCGCTCGGCCTGCTGGTCATGCTGACGGGTTTCGGCTCCGACCATGCCATCGAAGCGGCGGTGCTTTATCTGGTGGCGCATTCGCTGTTCAAGGGCGCGCTCTTCATGGTCGCCGGCATTATCGACCACGAGACCGGCACCCGCGACGTGACGAAGCTCGGCGGCCTGCGAAAAGCCATGCCGATCACTTTTGCGGCGGCGCTGGCGGCTGCGATTTCCATGGCGGGCCTGCCGCCTTTCTTCGGTTTTCTCGCCAAGGAAGAGATTTATTACGCGCTGGCGCATGGCAATCCGCGCGCCGTGCTGTTCACCGGCATCGCCATCCTCGGCAACGGGCTGATGTTCGCCATCGCCTTTGCGGTAGCGCTGAAACCCTTCCTCGGCAAGCCGGTGAAGACCCCGAAACACGCGCATGAAGGCCCGCTGCTGCTCTGGCTCGGCCCGGCGCTTCTGGCGCTGAAGGGGCTGACGATTGCGCTCTTTTCCGGCATCGCGCATTTCTACATCTCCACCCCGATGGCGAGCGCCATTGCCGGTGAGGCGCGCCCGGTGGAAATCTCGCTCATTCCCCATATCGGCGTGCCGCTCGGCCTGTCGCTGCTCACCATCGCGCTCGGCATCGTCCTTTATACGCAGCTTTCCGCCGTCCGTGGACTGATCGACCGCACGTTCAAGGCGCTGGGGGCGGGGCCGGACAGGGGCTTTGACGTCTTCATCGACATGCTGGTGAAAGTCTCGTTCCACATCACCCGGCTCATTCAGCCGGGCAGGCTGGAATTTTACGTCACCGCCACCTTCGCCGTCATCGCCGCCGTGCTGCTGGTGCCGCTGTTCCTTTATGGCGAATTGCCGTCCACGCCGTCATGGCCGCGCGATATGCCGATCCATGAGTTGACCTTCATTGCCATTGCCGTGGCGGGGCTCATCGCAGTGCTGACGGCGTCGAGCCGGCTCACCGCCATCATCGCGCTCGGCATTCAGGGCTTTGCGGTGGCGGTCATCTTCCTGCTCTTCGGCGCGCCCGATCTGTCCTTCACGCAATTCATGGTCGAGACGCTGTCGGTGGTCATTCTGACGCTGGTGATGACGCGGCTTCGCCTGTCGCCGTCAGACCATCGCGGCCTTGGCCAGAAGCTGCTGGACAGCACCATCGCCATCGCCTGCGGAACGGGCTTTGCCCTGTTCCTGATGCGCGCGACCGAGGCGAGCTTCGACAACCGCCTGACGGATTTCTACAACACCTATTCCAAGGTCATCGCCCACGGCGCCAATGTGGTCAACGTCATCATCGTCGACTTCCGTGGCACGGATACGCTCGGTGAAATCGCGGTGGTGATGATAACGGGTCTTGCCATTCTCGCGCTGATCCGCATCCGCCCGGCTGCTGCCATCAAGGGAGTCGCTGTCAAGGGATCGGCCAAAACCGCGAAGAAGAAAGGAGCGCGCGCATGAACACGCTCATTCTGCGCACCGTCGCCCCTGTCGTCACCAGCCTCATGGTGCTGTTTTCCATCTTCGTGCTGCTGCGCGGCCATAATGAGCCGGGCGGCGGTTTCATCGGCGGTCTGATCGCGGTCTCGGCGCTGGCGATCTATGGCATCGCTTATGGCGTCACCGCAGTCAGGCGCGCCATCATGTTTCATCCGCTGTCAATTGCGGGGGCGGGGCTGCTGCTGTCCATGCTTTCCGGCCTCGTTTCCATCGCCGCCGGCGTGCCCTTCATGACCGGGCTGTGGGTTTATCCGAACCTGTTCGGTGTCGAAATACCGCTCTCCACCGTCATGTCCTTCGATATCGGTGTCTATCTCGTCGTGGTCGGCGCCATCACCTCCATTGCGCTGGCGCTGGAAGAAAGGGAAAGCGACTGATGGAAGCGGTCTTCTCCATTCTCGTCGGCATCTTCTTTTCGGTGGCGATTTATCTCATGCTATCGCGCCACAGCATCCGCATGCTGCTCGGCATCGCCATTCTCGGCAATGCGGTGAACCTTCTGCTGTTCACGGCAGGAAGGCTGACGCGCGAAGTGCCGCCGATCATTCCGCCCGGCATCGATACGCTGCCCGCGGGTGCGGCCAATCCGCTGCCGCAGGCGCTCATCCTCACGGCAATCGTCATTTCCTTTTCCTTCTTCTGTTTCCTTCTGGTGCTGACCTGGCGTGCGTTTCAGGAACTGCAGACCGACGATACGGACGAAATGCGCACCGCAGAACCCGCAGGCGAGCCCTTGCCGCCGCTCGGTTATTGAGCGGCGAGGCTGAGACACATGGCATCCTCCACCACATCCGCAGTCACTGATCTTTCCGCAGCGCTCGTCACGACGCCCGTGCCGCTCACCGACTGGCTGATCATTCTCCCCATCGCGCTCTGCATTGGCGCAGGCGCGGTGCTGATGATGATGCGCCACGCTATCCGCCACCACGCGACCGTCGCCATCGCGGCGCTGTTCCTGCTGGTGCTGCTCAATGCCGCGCTTTTGTGGAAGGTTGCCACTCATGGCCCCTTCACCATGGTCATGGGCCGCTGGCTGCCGCCCTTCGGCATTGCCTTTACCGCCGATCTGACGGGCGCGCTGTTGTCGCTTGCCGCGGCCATCGTTGCACTTGCGGGCGCCATCCATGCCGGCGCGGATATCGACGCCAGCGGCAGGCGATACGGTTTTTATCCCTTCCTGATGCTTTTGATGGCCGGTGTCACCGGCGCTTTCCTGACCGGCGACATCTTCAACCTCTATGTCTGGTTCGAGGTGCTGCTGATCTCGTCCTTCGGCCTGATCGTGCTCGGCTCGACGCGCGAGCAGATCGATGGCGCGCTGAAATACGCCATTCTGAACCTCATCGGCACAACGCTGTTCCTGATAACGGTCGGTTATCTCTACGCCATCTTCGGCACGCTCAACATGGCCGATATCGCGCAGAAGGCGACCGGGCTGCGCGGCTCGGCGCCGTTGATGACGCTTGCGAGCCTGTTCGCGCTCGCCTTCGCCATGAAAGCCGCCGCCTTCCCGGTGAACTTCTGGCTGCCCGCTTCCTATCACACGCCGCGCATCGTCGTTTCCGCCCTGTTCGGCGGCTTGCTCACCAAGGTCGGCATCTATTCGCTGCTGCGCGTCATGGTGATGCTGTTTCCGGTCGAGCGGGAAGAACTCAGCATCGTCATCGCCATCTCGGCGGCCTTGACCATGGTGCTCGGGGCCATGGGCGCGCTCGCCCAGAACGATATCCGCCGCATGCTCGGCTATATCGTCATATCGGGTATCGGCTACATGATGGCCGGCATCGCCATCGGCACGCCTTCCGGTGTCACCGGCGCCATTTTTTACGCGCTGCATTCGATGGTGCTGATGACGGCGCTTTATCTCGCCGCCGGCCATGCGGCCCGCCTCGGCGGCGGTTTCAGCCTCACCTCACTTAGAGGCCTTTACCAGCAGGCTCCGTGGTTTTCGGCGCTGGCGCTGGCGCTGTTTTTCGCCGGTTCCGGCCTGCCGCCCTTTTCCGGCTTCTGGCCGAAGGCGGTGCTGGTCAAGTCGGCGATCGATATCGGCGCCTGGTGGCTGGCCGGCGCCATTCTCGCCTCCGGCTTCATCGCCACCATCGCTTTCGGGCGGATATTCCTTTTGTGTTTCTGGCGTCCCGTTGCGGCATCCACCGGTCAGCCTTCCGTGCCGCAGGCCTCGCCCTCGGCAGCGCCGTCTTTCGCGCCGCTGGTGGGGCTGACGTTGCTGGTGGTATTTTTCGGCCTGTTTCCGGAAAGCCTGCTCAATCTCAGCCAGCAGGCGGCCGCAGGCCTCGGTAATCCGCAGGCCTATATCCAGTCGGTCTTTACCGAAGGGGGCAAACCATGAGCCTCTATCTCGTACAATTGCTTTTCGTTGCCGTATGGCTCGCCGTCACAGGCAGCGTCACGCTCGCGAACATCATTTTCGCCCTTGTCGTTTCGACGCTGGCGCTCGGCATCATCCGCCACCAGCTTCCCGGCGGGCGCAACCACTGGCTCAGGCTTGTCCGCGTGCTCTCGCTGGTGCTGCTGTTCTTCAAGGAGCTGGCGCTCTCGGCATGGAAGGTCGCCGTGCTGGTGACCCGGCCGAAGCTCGACGTGCAGCCCGGCATTTTTGCCTATCCGCTGACGGTGACGACCGATTTCGAGATCACGCTGCTCGCCAATCTCATCACGCTCACGCCGGGCACGCTGTCGGTCGATGTTTCGGCGGACAGGAAAACGCTTTACGTGCACGCGATCGACTGCAGCGATATCGAGGCCACGAAAAACGACATCCGCAACGGCTTTGAAAGAAAGATCATGGAGGCGTTTCAGATATGACGCCGGAACAAATAGTTTCATTTGCAACTATACTTGCATCGGTTGTTCTGTCGGCCGCGTTTTTGCTGACAGTATATCGTGTCGTCGTCGGCCCCACCTTGCCGGACCGTATCGTTGCGCTCGACATGCTGGTGGGCATCGCCATCGGCTTCATCGCGGTCATCGCCATCCGCACCGGCTTCAATCTTTACGTCGATATTGCGATTGCGCTCGGGCTTGTCGGTTTTCTGGCAACGGTTGCCTTCGCTCGCTTCGTGCTGTCGCGCGGCCCAGACGGCCGGCGCAGGCCGGCGGCGGTTCTCGATGGCGAAAGGGCATCTGAAGTCATTGAAAAAAATATGGAAAAAGGTGTCGCTAACAGAAAAGGAAAGGGCAGGTGATGATGGCTTGGATCGTGGCTATTCTGGTTGCGGCGCTGTTGGTCTCAGGCGCCATCTTCTCGCTGATCGCGGCAATCGGCCTCAATCGGCTGCCGGATGTCTATACCCGCATGCATGCGGCTTCCAAGGCGGGAACGGTGGGGTCTGGCCTGCTGCTTCTGGCTGTCGGCATCCATTCCATGGAAATATCGACGCTGGCGCGGGCGCTCGCCGGTTTTTTCTTCTTTGTCCTTACCGCGCCGGTCTCGGCACATCTTCTTGCCATGGCCGCTCACAAGGCAGGTTATCCGCTTGCCGTTAAATCGGTAGTTGATGACATCAAGAAAATTTGAAGTTGAAAATCCCCCTAATAATCGGGGGTATTCATTTTCAATTGCTACTTGGCATAGTATTTTATTACCCGTAATTTTTTGTATTCCGATTAGACTGTTTTGAACTGAAAAATTCACAATAGGAATTTGACTTTTGCTGTTTTGCTGTTATCCAAATTAAGTGTAAAGTTGCTAATCGCGATTTGCATCTAGCCTCTTCATAGTCGGCATAGGCATTTTATTAATGTCTAATCTATGGCCCATCGGACCATTGCTGCCCATGTCGCGGGCCATAAGTTGAATCTCGGACCAATTCGTTTCCGGTTTTCGCTCGAAATCTAGGGGTAGGTTTCATGTTGGTTTCAACAAGGCGAAGGTGGGGCACCGGGTAACTTCACATCGCTCGATGCGGCGTTCGCCCGCGTCAGGGGATTAATAAACAGGAGATACTTAAATGACGGAAACTGCATACGGTAACGCCCAGGATCTGCTGGTCGAACTGACTGCGGATATTGTGGCTGCCTATGTTAGCAACCACGTCGTTCCGGTAACTGAGCTTCCCGGCCTTATTTCGGATGTTCACACGGCACTCAGCGGAACATCGGCACCGGCATCGGTGGCGGTCAATGTCGAAAAGCAGAAGCCTGCCGTCTCCGTCCGCAAGTCGGTTCAGGATGACCACATCGTCTGTTTGGAATGTGGCGGCTCTTTCAAGTCGCTCAAGCGGCATCTCACGACGCATCACAGCATGACGCCGGAAGAATATCGCGAAAAATGGGACCTGCCGGTCGACTATCCGATGGTTGCGCCCGCCTATGCCGAAGCCCGCTCGCGGCTCGCCAAGGAAATGGGTCTCGGTCAGCGCCGCAAGGCCAGCCGTTGATTTTAAAGACGGTCCGGCTGCTGTCCTGACAGATAGCCGGAAGTCGCAAGGCAATACGGCCGGTCTTTTGACCGGCCGATTTCGTTTCTGGGGTTCGAAGACCTCACCGCCGTCCTGCCGGCCCATATCCCGCATCCAGCTTTGGCGCGCCTGCGCCGTGAGAGGGGTCTTTCGCGATCGAGAACTGCATCGCACCAGACCCGGGAACCGGTTCTCGACCGACTTTTTATGTCGCTCAAAATTTCGATTGAGGAAAAAAATCCTTTATTGCGCATATCAATTCTGCAAAAATAAAGCCGTATCAATCGCATAATCCCCCATGCCAAATTTGCGCTTCCCCATGCTTGCTCTAGGGTGTATGAATTAATTCCTATTCGTAGAGGAGTTGCATATGCCGTCGGATACAATGTTTCTGCCTGCCGCCGCGCGGCCTTGTGCGCGGGTCGGTGATCGTCCCTTTCGTCATTGGCCGTCTGCGGCCGGGCGGGATGAGATTTCCCGTCTTTGCCGTCTGGTACGGCAGCTCACCGGCGAGATGGTGCAATTGACGGGCGACCGAACGCTGGTTCGCCGCGACAGCCGGCGCACGGAATGCCACATCCGCCAGATCGCCATGTATGTTTGCCATGTGCAGCTCGGCATTCCCATGTCGGATATCGGGCCGTGTTTCGGCCGGGACAGGACGACGGTTGGCCATGCCTGCCAGGTGGTGGAGGACCGGCGTGACGAACCGGCATTCGATGAGTTCGTCGCCGCGCTGGAGCGGCTCACCGGCAGTATCTTTAACGCGATGAAAGGCGCCCGGGATGAGTGAGGAAAAAAGCACCCCCGTTGCCTCCCCGAACCCTCATCTCCTGCGGCTGCTGCGTTGCATCGCTGCGGGCGCGGCCGAGATGTCGCAGGAGGGCGGCGATATCGTCCTGCGCCGGGCGCGGGCAGGCCACACGGCGCTGCGGTTTCCGGCCGCGACGGTGCGGTTTGCCATTTCCTCCGGGCTGGTCGAGCAGCGGGAAAACACCCTTTCCGCCGCGCCACCGCTCGCCTCCTGCCTGAAACGGGCAATGGTGAAAGACCGGGACGAGGTTTTTCAGGAACAGCACCGGCATGTGCAGACGGTTATTGTGGATGTCGGCGATGCGAAGCAGCAGGCCCGGCGCAATCTCAACACCTCTCCCCTGACCAGCCTTGCAAGGCTGAAGGAACGGGACGGTGCGGCGTTTTTCCCGGCGGATGCTCTGGAGGCGGGCGAGCGCCTCGCCGCCGATTTTCATCGTGGCCATCTCAACCCGAAGGTAACGGCGACATGGGAGCCGAGAATAGCGAACCGCACGAAAGGGGAGGCGGGAGTCGCGCTCGATCTCACCGAGGCGGCAATGGCCGCAAGAACGCGGTTTTCCCGCGCGGCCGATGCGATGGGGCCTGAACTGTCGGGCGTCGCCATCGATATCTGCTGCTTCGAAAAGGGGCTGGAGACGGTGGAGCGCGAAAGGCAATGGCCGGCGCGGTCGGCAAAACTGCTGCTGCGCGCCGCACTGCTGGCGCTTGCCCGCCATTATGCGCCGCCCGCGGCCCGCGCCGGCAGGAAGGAACACCATTGGGGCGATGCAGATTATCGCCCGCCGATGACGAGATGAAGGTCAGGCGGCCAGCAGCCGGGCTTCCTCACGGATGCGCTTGATCATGGAGCGCAGGCCGTTGGCGCGCTGCGAAGACAGATGCTCCACCAGCCCGATCCTGTCGAATACCTCGATGGCGTCGAGACCGGCGATTTCGGAGGCTCTCTTGCCGGAATAAACGGCGAGCACGATGGCGACGAGGCCGCGCACGATATGCGCATCCGAATCGCCTTCGAAGGTCAGGAGAGGGTCTTCCGCACCATCGCTATGGCTGACGAGCCAGACCTGGCTTGCGCAGCCATGCACCTTGTTTTCGGCCGTGCGCTTGTCTTCCGGCAGATCGGGAAGCGCCTTGCCGAGTTCGATGACATAACGATAACGATCCTCCCAGTCGTCTAGGAAGGCAAAGTCGTCAAGGATCGTTTCGAGAGAGGCCATTTGCGCGCCGTATCATCCATTATTGCAGGTCTTTGTTAGGATATAGGCGAAGTGCGGCCGGTTTTGAACCATGGACCATGAAAAAGCCCACGGAAAACAGGTTTCCGTGGGCAAGTCAGGCAGGCAGTCGGCGGGCGGAAATCTCCGCTCGCAAAAAAGTGCGGCGCGGTGGCCGGCATAGATCAGGGCGCAGGGCGCTTCTGCGGCAGGGGAATGACGGTGCCGGTCTTCAGCATGTCGGCATCCTTCGGAAATTCGACGCTGACGACCGGGGCTTCGGCCAGTTTTTCGGTCTCGGCCGCGAGTTCAGCGGCGGGGGCGGGCTTGTCACCGGAAGCAAGCTGCTTGTCCAGCAGCTCATAGGCCACCTTTGCGCCTTCCTTTGCCCGCTCACCGAGCGCATGGAAGGTTTCGGCGCCCTTGACGCAGACATCGGGCTTTTCGATGCAGATGGCGCTGACATAACGATAGGCTTCACCGGCGGCCGAAACGGCGCTGGGAATATCGAAGGCCGAAGGTTCCTTGGCCGGATCATTGCTGCTGCCGAAATAGGACAGCGCCACCAGCACCAGCGAAAACCAGAATGTTCCCTTGATCAGAAACCACATTGTCAGACTACCCTGCCAGACGATCTTTGTTTTCTAAAGCCCCGCCCGGTTTCGGGTCATCGGCCTTTGTCCCGTTTTTCGGGCTTGTGAAGAAGCTACACGCGACCGGCGAACAGCCGATTGCAAAAAGCGACGCAATTTAATTCAAATTGTATCTATTCTCCTCGCATCGGGACGCCTGGCATCAATTCATTCGCATTTTAACAGTCCATGTTAAGCATAATTGCGACAGAGGCCGCGCGTTCCGGGGCAAAGCGGTGGAAAGCTTTGCCACAAAAGTTAACGCGATGGCAAAAATGAAGCGAAATCCGTCGCTTACCCGTCATTAACCATGATTGGCAAAGCTTCGAAGAAATGCCCCGTAATGGGACTGCGGGGCATTTGACGGGCCTTTGAGGCCATTCTTTTTATCCATTCCTTAAGCCGCCGCCTTCTATTGTCGGAGCCGTTAGAACCGCCTCAGGGATTCGGTGTTGGTATTGCGTAATATGAGAGAAAAAGCGGTCGCATGGGTCGACCGTGCCGCAGGCAGATGGCTTGCGCGCATGGAAGAGGACGCCGAAAGGCGCGCCGGAACCGTTGCGCGCCTGCGCCGGCTTATCGCCTTCAGCGTCGTCGGACTTCTGGTGGTGCCAGCCCTCTTCAGCCTCGTTTTCAGTCCCGCCATCGCGCTGCCCATCGGCGCTGCCCTGGTGCTGGCGCTGTTTCTGGCCGCCGCAGCATTGCTGATTGCCTTTTCGCGTCCCGCGCGCGGTGCGTCCTCCTTTTCCGCCGCGTTTGGCGATAACGACTTGATCGCCGCTACGCAGGTGCCGGGCCTCGTGCTCATGATCGGTGATACCGGCTTCGTCGAACACGTCTCCGGCCGCGATCTTACGACCTTCCCGGCCGCTCTGCAGGCCAGCAAGGACCATTCCCTCGTTGAATATGTCTATGTCTCGGACCGTATCGAGCTGATGCAGGCCTTCGACCTGCTGCGGCAGGGCGAGGACAGGGCAACCGCCAAACTCCGCTTCGAGACCGGTGCAAAGTCTCGTCAGGCGCAGTTCATGCATGCGCGTATCGAGATGACGGCAATCCGCAGCGCCAGCGGCCGGCTACGCCGCATCGTCGCCCAGCTTTCCGATGTCACGGAGATGGAGCTTCTGCGCCGCGATGTCGCCCGCAAGGCAGCCGAGGCGGAATCGGCCAATGATGCGAAATCCCGCTTTCTCGCTGCCGTCAGCCACGAATTGCGCACGCCGCTCAACGCCGTCCTCGGTTTTTCCGATATTCTGGCGGGCGAATATTTTGGCCGGCTGGAGAACGACCGCCAGCGGGAATATGTCGGCCTGATCCGCCAGTCCGGCGCGCATCTTCTCTCTGTCGTGAACACCATGCTCGATATGAGCAAGCTGGAGGCCGGCCGTTACGAGCTGATGATGGAAAGCTTCCCGATTGCCGAGACCATCTCGTCCTGCGAGGCCATGCTGGGCCTGCAGGCGAAGGAAAAAGGCCTGACTTTGACCAGCCGTATCCAGCGCGGTATCGGCGAAATCTCGGCCGATCAGCGCGCCATACGGCAGGTTCTGATCAATCTTGCCGGCAACGCCATAAAATTCACCGATGCCGGTGGTGTGGTGTCGATCGACGCCGCGCGTGAGGGTGCGATGCTGAAGCTGACGGTGAGCGATACCGGCATCGGCATCGCTTCCGACAAGATCGAGCTCCTGGGCCAGCCTTTCATGCAGGTTCAGAATGAATATACCCGTCGCTATGAGGGCACGGGTCTGGGATTGTCCCTGGTCAAGGGGCTTGTGGCACTGCATGGCGGCACTTTCGCCATCGCCAGCAAGCCCGGCGAGGGCACGGTCGTAACGATCACCCTGCCTGCCGACGGTTCGGGCATGGCGGGTGGCGGCGAAAGCGCCGAAGCCGAAAGCATGGTGGAATTTCCGCCGCGCATCCGGCAGCTCGGCGATATGGCCGCAATGATGAAAAAGGATGGTGACGATGGCCCCGCGAAAGCGAAAATCGCCTAAGAAAACAACGGCCCAGATTGGCGCCGGGATTGTTTCCTTGGTGGTTTCGGCCATCGGGCGCGAAATCCTGCGCCATCCGAAACTGGTCGGCAGCTGCGGCGCCTTCGCGGTCGTCTTCGGTTTTATCGCCGCCAATGCGCTCTGGTATCAGCCGGGCGTGCACCCGTCGCCTTTCCTGCGCACGCGCGATGCGGAAAACCCGAACGGCATTGCCGGTTATCGCCCGGCCGAACCGCTCGGCACGCAGGGCAACGTCACCACTTTCCGCATAGAACGACCGGCGGAGACGCAAAACGCGCAGCAGCCGGCGGCCGAAACGCCGGCGCAACCTGTCGCTGAAAACCAGAAGCCGCAGCAGATCGTTGCCGATATTCAGGCCGAACTGAAGAAACGCGGGCTTTACGAAGGCGAGGCGGATGGCCGCATGGGCCCACGCACCGCCGCCGCCATCATGTTCTTCGAAGAAACGCTCGGCATGGAACAGACCGGCGAACCGACGACCCGCGTGCTGGCGGCGCTCAGGATCGATGGTGCGACGGTTGCGGCGATCCCCAGGGACCGGCCTGCCGATAGCAGCGGCGGCGTCGAGATCGACCCCGTGGCTGCCGCCATCCGCAAGGCGGAAGCGCCGCGCCCGAAGGCCGAACCAGCCTCTCTCAACAGCGCGGCCAAACCGGCAAGCCGCGATCTGATCGCCAAGATCCAGCAGGGGTTGATCAATATCGCCTATGCCGACGTGAAGGTGGACGGCGTGGCCGGCCAGCAGACCCGCAACGCCATCCGCGCGTTTGAGAAACACTATCGCCTGCCGGAAACCGGTGAGCCGAGCGAGGCCGTGCTGAAGAAGCTGAAGTCGATCGGGGCGCTTTGAGGCTTGATTTTCAGTAGGTTGTCGATTGACAGCGGCTGAGGTGCGTGGGGCTTTACCCCCCTCTGCCCTGCCGGGCATCTCCCCCTCAAGGGGGGAGATCGACTCGCGGTTGGGTCTCGCCCATCGCAGCGTTTGCGAATGAAGTGGCGATAGCGCTTCCTGCCGATCTCCCCCCTTGAGGGGGAGATGCCCGGCAGGGCAGAGGGGGGTAAGCCCCGCGCACCTTCACCCGCCCAAAATCAACAACAACAGCCCCCCACCGTTTCCATCGAAAGCACCCCATGCGCCTCAAATCCGAAATGTTCGTCTCAGCCCTCATCCGCCGCGTTTTCGCCGCCGGCGGATTCGCGGCTGTCGAAAAAAAGGGGGCGGAGGAGGCGGGGGCGATTTTCATTCGTCAGCGCCTGCGCGATGGCCGCGAAAATCTCTACGGACCCGCGCCGCAGAGCTTTGCCGATGACGAGGAAATCCGCGCCGAGCGCCGTTTCGAAACGCGCCTTGCCGGTGCGGATGGCGAGGAAAGCGCCGCTCTTCTTGAGAGGGAACGACGCTTCGACAGCGACCTGTGGGTGGTGGAGATCGAAACCGATGAGATCGGGACTCTGCTGACGCTGGTGGATCAGCCCAAGGCCTAGAATCGTCCGGCAATGGCCCGCTTCTTCAACCCGTGAAGACGCAAGGCCAGCCGCTCTTACCCTTGCGTCCCGGTTCTCTGCGCAGCCGGTGCGCTGCGGCCCGTCCGTTCGCGGCCATGCGTATAACTGTCGGCCCGCCGCCAGCTTTCCAGCCGGTCTTCGCATTCCACGATGTCGAGACGGTCGAGCAGGGCTTCGGCACGGCTCATATCGCCTTCGGCGGCGGAAAGATGCGGATAAAAGCATTGCAGCACGAAAGCCGCCTCGGAAAATTCCATGCCAAGGCCGGTCAGCGTCGTTGCCAGCTGTGCGCCTGATATATCGAGCATGATGCGCTCCGACAGCCAGTAGCTGGAGGAGAGAGAATCCGCCAGCGCCACGGCGAATTGCCGGGCATTGCGCTCGCGGGCGAAACGCACCAGCAGCGCTTCCTGCACCTCGCTCAACCGGCGAAGGCCGAGAACGTCGCTTTCCGGGCGGTTGAGGTGATGCGCCATCTGCTTGATCCGCTGGCGCATTTCTTCTTCGAGTGCGGAAGCGGCGGCGATGTTGTCAGTCTTTTCTTCCGCTTTCGGCTCTTCAGGGCTTTCCGTCGCCTGCGGTTCGGCAGCCGCCGTTTCTCCGTCCGGCCGCTTCAGATCTTCGGCGTGACGCAGCCCGACAAGCGCATCGATGACGGTGGGGGAGAGGTCTTCACGGCGCACGATGGCGCGCGCATGCGCCGCTCCTTGCGTGCGGGCAATGGTGATCAGCGTGTCGTCATCAAGGCATTTGGAGGAAATGAGGAAGGGCGCTGCAAGCGAAATCGGCTGGCAGGCGATGAAGAAAGCGACAGCCGAAGGCACGCTCGGATGCTGGGAGAGCGCGGCGATGGCCTCCCGCTTGGCTTCGTCGGTGGAGGCGTTAAAAAGCGGCATGAAAAGTTCGGCGAACTGCCGAAGGTCCGTTTTTGACGGATGGGAGACATTCTCGAAATTCGTCACGGTGGCCATCAGCACCACATCTTTCTTCCTCACGGCTCTTGGCCTCTCAAGTTCTCGAAACCGGTCGGTCAACGCACTACCCAACAAACGCAAACACAATATCGGCTCAAATTAGAGCAAATGCGTTGACGTCCTGTTAACTATGGGGGGTGGCAAGAGAGAATCTGCCTCTATCAACAAGGAAATTTTAAAACCTTGATGACGGATGAAATGTCGTGGAACTTTACCGCATCGCCTTTGTTTTCAAGGGGTGCGGCTCCGGCCGGAATAAGTTGGGGTCCGGCAATTAAGGTTAACGGATCATTAACCTCTGTCTGTTTGTAATTTCATGGGCAGTATTAGGATTCCATGTTATTCTTATCGACGGAATAAATACAAAAATGGCATGCGAAGCCTGAATCTGCGCACGATCCCCTTATAAGAATCGCTTTGGATTTTTGGATCGTGCGAAAACCAGTCTGTGGACTGGCCTATGCGCAATGTGATGGTGATGAAATTCCCGACGCAAGACGAGGCTTGCGCGGTTCCCATGGGCAACATTGACAATCATGTCCCGAAGAGGAGATGAGCATGGCAGAGATTATTCCAATCGGCGACGCCCGACGAAGCCTGCGCCCCGCCGGCGCGGTGGCAACGGTGATCGGCCCGGCGAAGGTCGTGCTGTTTACCGGCGTGCGCTATGAAAAACGCGATACCGAGCCGACCGGCAAAGTCGCGCGCAAGGGCAAATCCGCAGCGGAAACCGCCCTCAAATCCTGACTAAAGAGAATAACCGACGTTATTTCCACGCCGTCGGCTGGCATTTCGCCTCGTTCAGAAACCGTTCCGCCTCTTCGCCGAAACTCGGCTGCGGCACCATGGTCCGCAACACCACATATCCTTCCGTCTGATCCGATTCCGCCAGAATGGCCTGCGAAAGCGCAGGTGGCTGCGCCTTGCGGATGGCGGCGATCTGCACCGCATCCGCCACCAGAATATCCATCACCCCGCCGGCGGACGTGCGGTCATTCATGCTGAACACCTCATTCGAGGCCTTGTCGTAAACCGCGACCGACCAGAAGGGCACGGCCCCGATGGCGGTGAGCCTGACCGGCTTGTCCTCGATATCGAAGGTGCAGACCGCGACCCGCATGAAGGGATCGCCGCTGCCAAGCGTCTTTTTCTCCGTCGTCTCTTCGAGCAGATGAAACTGATGCGGCTTTCCTTCCGCCACCGCGCGCGTATAGGCGTCGCGATTGCTGAAATGCGGTATCGCCAGAAGAATGATGACATGCAGCACGGCTGCGCCGACGAGACCGGTGAGGATGGCGAGCAGGACCCTAAGCATTGCCACACCCCAACTTGCGGATTTGCGGCATGGAGATGTCGATCAGGCCGGAACTGCCCGCGACGGGCGTGTCGAGAAGGGTCATGACCAGCCTGAAAGTCTGGCCCTGCGGCACCGACAGCCAGTTATAGGTCTGGGCGTCAGCGGCGATGGTAATGTCGATGCCGCCATCGGCGCTGCGCAAAAGCGTGCGGGAATTCAGCGCGAAGGGCCGCCCCGCATCCTCCGCCAGCACATTGCCCTGCTGATCGGCGGTGTAGATCGTCCAGAAACGTGCGGGCGGCACGGCGCCCGCCAGCCGGTAGCGGCATTCGCCGCTCAGACGTTGCCCATCGCTGTCGACGGAGGCGGTAAAAGCCAGCCCTTCCGCGGTTCCGTAAAGCAGCTTGCCGGCGTCGGCGCGGTGCGATTTGGCGTAAGGGTCGGCCTCGATCGTCTGCGCTTCGGGAAAGGCATCCCAGGAGCCGATGCGGATCGATCCAAAGCCCGATGTCGCCTCAAGGGCTGCCAGCGTCGCGGCAATGCCGCCGCCAAAGGCGATCAGAAGGGCGATGCCGACAAGGAATGGAACTCGGAACACGCTGTTTTCCCGTTTATGAACAGGTCGAGGACTATCACTGATTCCCTGTTTGGAAAATGGCGCGGCTTGTTTACTCTCCGTGAAAATAATCACAACCGGGGATATTCCATCATGTCGCGACAATCCGCAATCGACCGTGCCGCCGCCTGTTTCGACGATGGCAGCTTCGAGCGGGATTTGACGCGACGCGTTTTACGACGGACCGAAAGCCAGAATGAGGAGCAGGGCGAGGAGCTGACGCTTTATCTGGAACAGGAAATGCTGCCCGCTTTCGCCGCCATGGGTTTCTCCTGCACCATCCTGCGTGACCCGACAGCGGATTTGCCGTTTCTGATCGCCGAGCGTTTCGAAGGCGACACGCTGCCGACCGTGCTGGGATACGGCCACGGGGATGTGGTGCGCGGTCAGGACGAGGGCTGGGCCGAGGGGCTTTCGCCCTTTGTGATGTCCGAGCGCAATGGCAGGTGGTATGGGCGCGGCACCGCCGACAACAAGGGGCAGCATTCGGTCAATATGGCGGCGTTGAAGGCCGTGCTCGAGACACGCGGCAGGCTTGGTTTCAACGCCAAATATCTGATCGAGATGGGCGAGGAGAGGGGCTCCCCCGGCCTGAGGGAGATTTGCCGGAACCATGGCGAGCGGCTGAAAGCCGATCTTCTGATCGCCTCCGACGGCCCGCGCCTGAATGCGGAACGGCCGACGGTTTTTCTCGGCGCGCGCGGCGGCATCACCTTCGATCTGGTGATCGAGGCCCGTGAGGGCGGCCATCATTCCGGCAATTGGGGCGGGGCGCTTTCCAATCCCGGCGTACAGCTGGCCCATGCCGTCGCAAGCCTTGTCGGCCCGGCCGGCCAGATCCGCGTGCCGGAACTGGTGCCGGAGGAATTGCCGAAAGCGGTGCGTGAGGCCCTTGCCGATTGCGAAATCGATGGCGGGCCGGACGGCCCGAAGATCGATCCGGACTGGGGCGAGCCTGGCCTTTCCACCGCCGAGCGGGTTTTCGGCTGGTGTGCGCTGGAAGTGCTGGCTTTCGAGACCGGCAATCCGCGTGCGCCCGTCAACGCCATTCCGCCACGGGCATGGGCGCGGCTGCAATTGCGCTTCGTCGTCGGTATCGATCCGCAAGCGGTTCTGCCCGCCGTGCGGCGTCACCTCGACCGGCAGGGTTTCGCCATGGTGGAAATCTCGCCTGCCGGCGACGAGATTTTCCGCGCCACCCGGCTCGATCCGCAGGATCCATGGGTGGATTTCACGCTGCGCTCCATTGCCCGCACAACGGGCAGAAAACCGGCGCTTCTGCCCAATCTCGGCGGTTCGCTGCCCAACGATATCTTTGCCGATATCCTCAAACTGCGCACCATCTGGGTGCCGCATTCCTATCCCGGCTGCTCGCAGCATGCGCCGAACGAACATTTGCCGAAGGAGATCGCCCGCGAGGCGCTTACCCTTATGGCCGGGCTCTATTGGGATATCGGAGAGGAGGATACGCCGCCGCTTTAGGCGCCCATGACGAGCTTGAAGGCGATGGCCCACATGGTGACGGCGATGACGCCTTCGAGAATGCGCCAGGCGGAGGGTTTTTCGAAGATCGGCCGCAGCCAGCGCGCGCCGTAACCCAGTGAAAAGAAGAACACCAGCGAGCCGGTGGCCGCGCCCGCCGCGAAGGTTTTTTCGAAGCCCGGAAACTGCGTGGAAATGGTGCCGAGCAGCACGACGGTATCGAGATAGACATGCGGATTGAGAAAGGTCAGCGCAAGGCAGATGGCCAGCGTCTGCCACAGGCTCGCCTCCTGCCGCTCCGCTACCGAAAGCGCCTCGGAGGAGCGCAGCGCCGAATGCAGGCTTTTCGCCCCATACCAGATGAGGAAGGCAGCCCCCGCATAACGCATGATGGGATCGAGCGCCGGCATGATGGCGCTGATCCGCTGAAAACCGAAAACCCCGACGGTAATCAACAGCGCATCGGCAATGGCGCAGGTGGCGCAGACGGCAAACACATGCGAGCGCGCCAGACCCTGCTTCAGAACGAAGGCGTTCTGCGCGCCGATGGCAACGATGAGGCTGAGGCCCATCGTCAGGCCGGTGAAGAAGATCTGGATGTCCATGCGCGTCGCGGCCCCTGCCTCTGTCCATTGTGGAATGGCCGAAGGCGTTGCTTCCGGACCGAGTGCTTGGATATTTCCGCCTGATAGTTTAATCCAGTTAAATAAACTCAATCCAGATAAGCTGAGCTAATGGCGCACTTCTCTCTTCAACCTCTCGGTTTTCCACAACGTTGCCATCTCTCCACCCTCATTCCTGTGCTTGTCACAGGAATCCAGCCAGCCCAAGTCCTTGGGCTGAAAAGGCTCTTCCGCCGCACAGACGTACGTCGACTGGATTCCTGTGACAAGCACAGGAATGAGGGAGGGAGAGACCGTCACCTATGGCTTCCAAGGCCCTCCCGCCACCTCCAAACCCTGCATGAGGTGCCGTAATGCTCGACTATCCCTCCATGCGGGCCGTGGCGCTCGTGGCCCAGACCGGCAGTTTCGAAAAGGCCGCGCAGGTGCTGTGCGTCACGCCGTCGGCCGTCTCCCAGCGCATCAAGCAACTGGAGGAGCGGCTGGGCGTGGTGCTGATCGTGCGCGGCAACCCCTGCGTGGCGACGGAAAAGGGCGAATGGCTCTGCCGTCACATGGATCATGTCGGCATGCTGGAAAGCGAATTGTTCCGACAGCTTCCGGCGCTGGCGGAAGCGGGCGCAGCGCAGGAGCGCGTGACGCTCAACATCGCCACAAACGCCGACAGTCTCGGCACATGGTTTCTGGATGCGGTTTCGAAATTCACCGGCGGCAGCGATTATCTCGTCAATATTGCGGTGGACGATCAGGACCACACGGTGGAATGGCTGCGCGGCGGCAGGGTGCTTGCCGCCGTCACCGCCCATGCCAAGCCCGTGCAGGGCTGCCGGGTCCTGGCCCTCGGCGTGCTGCGCTATCATGCGACCGCCAGCCCGGATTTCATGGCCCGCCATTTCGCCGGGGGTGTCACACCCGCCGCCCTTGCCCGCGCGCCGGGGCTGACGTTCAATCAGAAGGACAGGCTGCAGGCGAGCTGGGTCAGGAAGGTGCTGGGCGAGGATATCGCCTATCCCACCCATTGGCTGCCCTCGACCGACGGTTTCGTGAAGGCGAGCCTTTCCGGCATGGGCTGGGGGCTCAACCCGGTGCAGCTTGTGGGGGATCACCTCAAGACGGGCAGGCTGGTGGAGGTCGTTCCCGGCACGCCGCTCGATATTCCGCTTTACTGGCAGGTCAACCGGCTTGCGGCGGAGCGGCTGGGGGTGTTGACGTCGCATGTGGTGGAGACGGCGAGGGCGGTGTTGTTGCGATAAGTTGCGGATTTGGAGAAACGGTGGCGACGGAGTGAGCGGCTTACCCCCCCTCTGCCCTGCCGGGCATCTCCCCCTCAAGGGGGGAGAGCGGCTGGTGGCCCTACCGCCACTTCATTCTCTAACCTTGAGATGGGCGAAACTTCGCCGCAGATCGATCTCCCCCCTTGAGGGGGAGATGTCCGGCAGGACAGAGGGGGGTGAGCCACACTCTCCGACAGAATCATCAGGCATGCGCCACACCTCACCGCCGCGCCGCATCCTCCGCGCCCTCGCGCAACGACGCATCCGCCACCTTCTGCGTCGTCACACTCAAGGCCGAAGCCTCCTTCATCTTCTTGGCGATGGAGCGGATCACACGCGTTGTCTCGGCCGAGAGCGAGCGCGGGCGGGTGAGCGCCGGCAAGGCGGGGGTGCTGGTGGCAGCGGCCGCCACTTCCGCAGAAGGCTGCGGGCGTGCGCCTGTCGGCAGCGGGTTCTGGATGCCGGGGATCGGTCGCAGTTCCATGCCCTGATGGGCGTAGTCCATCAGCCGCTTGAAGGCCATGGCCGGAAGCGCGCCGCCTGTCATGTTGTTCATGGGCGTGAAATCGTCGTTCCCGAACCAGACGGCCGTGGTGTAATTGCCGGTGAAACCCACATACCAGGCATCGCGATAGGCCTGCGAGGTGCCGGTCTTGCCGCCGGAAACGATGCCGTTATCCAGCGCGCCGCGCCGGGCCGTGCCCATGACCGGGATGGTCACCAGCATCTGGTTCATCTTCGAATTGGCGTCTTCGGAAAGCACCCGTTTGGCGGGCGCTTCGTTGTGGCTGAAATCGTAGAGAACATTGCCCTCATAATCCAGCACCTGCTCGATGCCGTGGCGGCGCGACTGCATGCCGCCGGCCGGGAAAACGGCATAGGCGGTGGCCTGGTCGAGAACCGTCACTTCCGATGTGCCGAGCGGAATGGTCTTGTCGCTGCGCAGCGGCGTGGCGACACCCATGGCCTTGGCGGTATCGACGATGACCTGCGTGCCGAGCACGTCCTTGGCAAGACGCACGGGCACGGTGTTGTAGGATTTGGCGAGCGCCATCTGCAGCGTCACCTTGCCGGCATAGGAGCGGCCATAATTCTGCGGCGACCAGCCGCGCCAGGTCACCGGCGCATCCGAGATCAGCGTCTCCGGCTTCATGCCCTTTTCCATGGCGGCCGAGTAGGTATAGACCTTGAAGGAGGAGCCCGGCTGGCGCAGCGCCGCCGTGGCGCGGTTGAACTGGCTTTCGCCATAGTCGCGTCCGCCGACCATGGCGCGCACGCCGCCGCCGTTCTCGATCATCACCATCGCGCCCTGCTTGACGCGGTAACCTTCGCCGAATTCGCGCAGGCCCATTTCCATCGCCTGTTCGGCCGCCTGCTGCAGGCCGGTATCGATGGTGGTGCGCACGACCACGGTGTGGTCCTTGAACTTGCCCTCGGCGGCCAGCCGCTGCACTTCGTCGAAAGCCCAGTCGAGGAAATAATCCGGCGCCTTCACATCGGCGCGGTCGATGACGGTGGCCGGGTTGCGCCGCGCGCCGATGACCTGACCCTCGGTCATCAACCCGCTCTGCACCAGGTTGGAAAGCACGGTGTTGGCGCGCGCACGCGCGGCCGGCAGGTTGACATGCGGCGCATATTTGGCCGGCGCCTTGAACAGGCCGGCCAGAATGGCGGATTCGGCCAATGTCACATCGGTCAGGTTCTTGCCGAAATAAAATTGCGCCGCCGCCGCCGCCCCGAAGGTGCCGCCGCCCATATAGGCGCGGTCGAGATAAAGGCTGAGGATTTCCTTCTTCGACATGTTGGTCTCGAGCCACAGCGCGAGGAAGGCTTCCTTGATCTTGCGCTCCAGCGAGCGCTCATTGGTGAGGAACAGGTTCTTGGCGAGCTGCTGCGTCAGCGTCGAGCCGCCCTGCACCACGCCGCCGGCGCGGGCGTTTTCGCTCATGGCGCGGGCAAGGCCGATGAAATCAATGCCGAAGTGGTCGAAGAAACGCCGGTCCTCGGTCGCCAGCACCGCCTTGATGAAATGATCCGGCATCTGGTCGATCGGAACGGAATCCTCATGAATGATGCCGCGATGGCCGATGGTGTTGCCGTAACGATCAAGGAAGGTGACGGCGAAATCGCCGCGATAACGCCAGTCCTTCTTGGTTTCCTCGAAGGCCGGCATGGCGAGCGCCAGAAGCACGACGGACCCCGCCGTTCCGAAGGTCAGCGCGTCGCAGGTGAGGTTGACGAGAAGCTTCTTCCAGCCACGCACATGCAGCTTGCGCGAGGCGATGGTGACGTCTTCCCAGAAATCCACCAGCCTTGCGGCAGCCGTCCACAGGCCGGAGTCGATGAAGCTATCGATCCGGAGCAGGATGTGCCGTTTTTTACGGCCTTTTTTATCGTCTTTTTCTTCCTGCACCTGGCGATGTTTTCCTGTTCAACGCAACGCTGCCATCGATATGTCTGCGTGATATTCTACGCTTCAACCCATTCCCGACGCAAAACCGTGGCATGGTTATGTCGGAAGTGCTTGACGCGGCGGCCTTTCGCGGGCCAATGACCCCTCTGCCGCCTGCCAATATGCTAAAATATCGTACAAACCAGCCCTTGGCGATACGATATAAAGGATTAGGGACCGGTTAAACACTCCCGTCCAAGAGATCAAAATGAAACGGAAATGTTAACGATGAATGACGCGCCGTTCTGGAAAACCAAATCACTCACGGAGATGACGGGTGAGGAATGGGAAAGCCTGTGCGACGGCTGCGGCCTGTGCTGTCTGAACAAGCTGGAGGACTGGGACACCGGCGAAGTGGTGTTCACCTCGGTTCGCTGTGTGCTGCTCGACGGCGAGAGCTGTCGATGCTCCGATTACGAAAATCGCCGCGCCACCGTGCCGGACTGTATTCAGCTGGACCTGAAGAAGGTGCATGAGATCGGCTGGCTGCCGCCCACATGCGCCTATGCGCTGGTGCGCGACGGCAAGGATCTCTACTGGTGGCACTATCTCGTTTCCGGCGATACGGAAACGGTGCATCAGGCCGGCATTTCCGCCCGCGGCCGCACCGTCAGCGAGGCCGATGTGGATGTTGACGACTTCGAGGATTATGTGGTCGACTGGCCCCTGACAGTGGGTGAGAGGGCAGGCGAAAAGGAACGGATGTGACGGAAAACGTCAATTTTCGTTTTGGTCCTATTCCTGCCCCATCGTTCCCTTAAGGCAGTGTCGCCCGAAAGCGTGTCGCGGTTTCGGGGTACGACTTGTCTGAAATCAAAGACAGCTTCCGGCCATTCCGGCAAATGATCCGCAAAAGCGGACGAGGGACATCAAAACGCATGCGCTATCGGCTGCCCGCCATCGTTCTTTCATGCCTCGCCCTTCCGGGGCTCCTGCCGTTTTCCGCTGACGCCCAGCAACAGCCCCAGGCCTTCGAATGCACGCTGGTCACCTCCATCGAGACCGGCGCCATCATCAACCAGCAGGGCGCCTGCGATCAGCGCGTGGCGCCGGCCTCCACCTTCAAGGTGCCGCTTGCGCTGATCGGTTACGACGCCGGCATTCTTCAGGATGAAAAGACGCCCGCCTGGGACTGGAAACCCGGCACGGAGGCGCGCGCCTCCGACCGCAAGACGGTCGATCCCTCGATATGGGAGCAGGATTCCGTGCTGTGGTATTCGCGTGAAATCACCCGCCGCCTCGGCCCGGAAAAATTCGCCGCTTATGTGAAGCGACTCGGTTACGGCAATGCCGATGTTTCCGGCGAGCCGGGCAAGAATAACGGCCTGACCCATTCCTGGCTCGGATCGTCGCTGACGGTCTCGCCGGTGGAACAGGTCGGCTTCCTCCGCCGCCTTCTGGCCGGCAATCTGCCCGTCTCGCGCGATGCGCAGGCCAAGACCAGGGCAATCGTGCCGGTCTTCGATGCGCCGGAAAGTTGGGCGGTGCACGGTAAGACCGGCACGGGCTACATGCGCGACGAAAAGGGCAATCCCGACCGCAACCGCCCCTTCGGCTGGTTCGTCGGCTGGGCAGAGCGCGAAGGCCAGCACATCGTCTTCGCGAGACTGCGCGTTTCCGACAAACCGTCCGACGAGCCGCTCGGCCCCGCCGTGCGCGATGCCTTCCTGCGCGATATTCCCCGGCTGGCCGTGCATCGGTAGCTGCACGCATCTCATAAAAGCATAGTTTTTGTGACGTGCTCCTTCCCTCATCCCTGTGCTTGTCACAGGATCCAGCCAGCCCAAGTCCTTGGGCTGAAAGGACTCTTCCCGTCGCGCCGACGCGCGTCGACTGGATTCCTGTGACAAGCACAGGAATGAGGGTGATATCTTGGCGCATGGAAATGTGAACGTTATGGACCGAGATAGCGTGGTTATTAGGTGTCCGTCAGCGGGCGGCAACAAGAAGCCCGCTGCACTCACGATTGTGTGTTCAACAAAAAGTTTCCGCTTCCCTTGACCTTCCCATCATGGGAATCTCTACATAGGGTCTCGAAAGGGGATTTCCCATGAACGAGACAGTCAAACACGCCCATCGACATGAACCGGTTTCCATTCCCGTGGAAGGCATGACCTGCGCTTCCTGCGTGCGCCGGGTGGAAACGGCCGCGGCCAAGGTGCCGGGTGTCATGTCGAGTTCCGTGAACTTCGCCACGAAGAAGCTCACCGTCGAGCCGGCCGAAGGTTTTTCTGCCAGAACGCTTGGCGCCGCCATCAAGAAGGTCGGTTACGATATCGCGCCGGAACGTCACGAATTTGCGGTGGAAGGCTTGCGGGGCGAGGCTGGGGCCGAGCGGCTGAAGGCCGTTCTGGAAGCGGTCGCCACCACAGTCGCCGTCAAGGTCGATGCGGCCTCCGGCAAGGCCTCCGTGGAAACGATTGGCGGCCGGCGTGAACGGGATGCGCTTGTGGAAACGGCAAAGCTTGCCGGGTTCGTGCTGAAGACGCCGGCGCCGCACGACCATTCCGCCCACAACGGTCACGGCCAGCACCACGGACATCATCAGGGCCACGGCCAGATGGCGGCGGGCGAGGCCGGCGGCCACGACCATATGCAGCATGCCGGCGAAGAGGGCGCGCTGAAACGCGACCTGACGATTGCCGCGATCCTGACCGCACCGCTTTTCGTGCTGGAAATGGGCGGCCATCTTTATGAGCCGATGCATCACTGGCTGATGGGCATCATCGACACGCAGAACCTCTATTACATCTATTTCGCGCTGGCGACGGCGGTGATTTTCGGACCGGGCCTGCGTTTCCTGAAGACCGGTTTCCCGGCTCTGCTGCGCGGCGCGCCGGAAATGAACTCGCTGGTGGCGCTGGGTGTGACGGCGGCCTATCTCTATTCGGTCGTCGTCACCTTCGCGCCCGACCTGCTGCCGGAAGAGGCGCAGTTCGTCTATTATGAAGCGGCAACCGTCATCGCCACGCTGATCCTGACCGGACGGCTTCTAGAAGCCCGTGCCAGCGGCCGCACGGGAGACGCCATCCGCAAGCTGATGAGCCTGCAGGCGAAGACCGCCCGGGTGGAGCGCGACGGCGCTACCATCGATATTTCCCCCGAAGACCTCGTGGCCGGCGATATCGTCGTCATCCGCCCCGGCGAAAGGCTGGCGGTGGATGGCGAAGTCGTCGAAGGCTCCTCCTATGTCGATGAATCCATGATCTCCGGCGAACCGGTGCCGGTGGAAAAGACGGTCGGCGCAACGGTCGTCGGCGGCACCATCAACAAGACCGGCGCCTTCAAGTTCAAGGCAACCAAGGTGGGCGCGGATACCATGCTGTCGCAGATCATCCGCATGGTGGAGGAGGCGCAAGGGTCAAAGCTGCCGATCCAGCTAATGGTCGACCGCGTTACCGCGCTGTTCGTGCCCGTTGTCATTGCGATTGCGGTGCTGACGTTCATCGTCTGGGCGATCTTCGGTCCCGAACCTGCCTATACTTCCGCGCTGGTCAATGCGGTCGCGGTGCTCATCATTGCCTGCCCCTGCGCCATGGGTCTCGCCACGCCGACATCCATCATGGTTGGCACCGGCCGGGCGGCGGAGCTGGGTGTGCTGTTCCGCAAGGGACAGGCGCTGCAGGAGCTGCGCTCGGCTGAGATCGTCGTGGTCGACAAGACCGGCACTGTCACCAAGGGTCGCCCGGAACTGACCGATCTGGTGGTTGCGGAAGGGTTTGCCGATGACGAGGTGCTGGCGCTCGTCGCCGCCGTCGAGGGCCGCTCGGAACATCCGATTGCCGAAGCCATCGTCCGGGCTGCGGAAGAAAAGAATGTGGCGACCCCGGAGGGACTCGAACCCATGACCGTCGAAAACTTCGAAAGCGTCACGGGTTATGGCATCGCCGCCACCGTCAATGGCCGCAGGGTCGAAGTCGGCGCGGATCGGTTCATGGCGAAACTCGGCCATTCCGTGGATGTCTTCGCTGAGGCCGCCGCAAGGCTGGGTGACGAGGGCAAGACGCCGCTTTATGCCGCCATCGACGGCAGGCTGGCGGCCGCGATTGCGGTTGCCGATCCGCTGAAACCCTCGAGTGTGACTGCCATCAGGGCGTTGCAGGAGATGGGCATCGAAGTGGCCATGGTGACGGGCGACAATGAACGTACGGCGAATGCAATAGCCCGGCAGGTCGGCATTTCCCGCGTGGTGGCCGAAGTGCTGCCCGAGGGCAAGGTGAAGGCGATCCACGAGATGCGCGCAGGCGGCAAGGTGCTGGCCTTCGTGGGTGACGGCATCAACGATGCGCCGGCGCTGGCCGAGGCCGATATCGGCATCGCCGTCGGCACCGGCACGGATGTCGCCATTGAAAGCGCCGATGTGGTGCTGGTCGGCGGCGATATTCTCGGCGCAGTCAACGCCATCGAGATGAGCCGTGCGACCATCCGCAACATCAAGGAAAACCTGTTCTGGGCTTTCGGTTATAATGTGGCGCTGATACCGGTTGCGGCGGGCGTGCTTTATCCGGCCTTCGGCATCACGCTATCGCCGATGATCGGCGCGGGCGCCATGGCGCTCTCCAGCGTCTTCGTTCTCGCCAATGCGCTGCGGTTGAAACGGGCGAAGGTGGCCCATCGGGAGGTGACGTCATGAATATCGGCCAGGCATCGGAAGCATCGGGCGTTTCCGCCAAGATGATCCGTTATTACGAGCAGATCGGCCTCATCACGCCGGCCGCCCGCACCGGCAATAATTACCGGGTTTATGGCGAGCAGGACGTGCACAATCTGCGCTTCATCAAGCGGGCGCGCACGCTCGGTTTTTCGCTGGAAGAAACCGAGACGCTGCTGAAACTCTGGCAGGACAAGACCCGCGAAAGTTCGGCGGTCAAGGAAATCGCGCTCGTCCATATCGCCGATCTCGAACAGAAGATCGCCGAGATGAAAAGCATGGTGAAGACGCTTTCCCATCTCGCCCATTGCTGTGGCGGCGACCACCGGCCCGATTGTCCCATTCTCGACGATCTCGCGGGCGCGGATAAGACTGACGCCAGGCACGCGCGAACCCACTGACCTTTAATGACGGCCGGTGCGACAACATCGCGCCCGGCGATAAGGAGAAAACCATGAGTGCAACCACTTTCCTCATTCCGGACATGACCTGCGGCCATTGCGAAAAGACGCTGCGCGGCGCTCTCACGGAAGCGCTTCCCGGCGCCTCCGTCAGCATCGACCTCGATGCCCACAGACTGACGGTTATGGGCGATGCCGCAACCGCGGAAGCGGCGATCCGCGAAGCCGGTTATTCGCCGGAACGGGCGGGCTGAAGCGTCTCGTTGCTGGAATGAGCAGGAAACATGTGCTACTGAGTAGCATCATCTTTCCTGTCGAGGGAGTGCCACAGTGTCCGTCAAGGCGTCAGTTTCCATCTCCGATCAACAGGATAGCTTCGCCCGCAGGCTGGTGGAGGAAGGGCGTTATGCCAGCCTCAGTGCCGTCGTCCAGCGAGGGCTGGAACTGCTTCGGCAGGAAACGGAACTGAAGGACGCCGAACTTGCCGCGCTTCGTGATTTGCTGGTCGAGCGACGGCAGGGCGACTTCGTCTCCGTGGAAGAGGGCAAGCAAAGAACGGCAGCGATGATCGCAGCCAAGAAGGCCGGTTATGGCCTTTAAGGTCCTGCGCTCGACACAGACGGATCAGGACCTCGGCCTCATTCTCGATCATCTCATCCAGTCCTATCTCGACCTTGGCGACGCCTTGCCGGGGGCTTTTGCGGGCGCTGCGCGACGCGTGGGGTCAATTGAAGCGGATATGGAAGCGCTTCACAAAGCGCCTTTTCAAGGGACATTATTGCCTGAAATATTGCCCGGCCTTCGCCGGGTAACGAAAAATCAGGCTGTCTTTTATTTCGATGTCGATGAGGGTGAAAAGACCGTGCATATTCTCGCGGTTTTTTTCGGCGGCCAGGATCATCTGCGCCATATGCTCACGCGCCTTTCGTCCCGTCGCGCCCTGAATCTTCCCTAAACCTCGTCGAAGGCCCCGCCCTCCCGCGAGGGGTTGCGGTCGATCACCCGTTCCTCGGCATCGTCGGGCAGGGCCTCGTCGCTTTCCTGATAGGGATCGTCCTCGCTCTCTGCTTCTTCTTCCTCGATTTCCTGTTCTATGGATTGCGGAATTTCTCCCTTGGCGGGAAGGGCGTCGATATCGAGATCGAGCAGGTCCTCATTCATGGCGTCTTCGTTGCGGGGCAGGATTTTCTCGCGGTCCATGACGGTATCCTTTCTGTCCGTTCATTCCACAAACGGCCCGGAGGCGCGAAGGGTTCCTGCCGCCGTTGAATTCCGTCACTGAATTCCGTCAGGCCGGATCGCGTGAAAAAGCCGTCTTGACCTCAATGGCGCTTGAGGTTCTAGTTTGCCCGCCGTACCGAAAAAATGGAAAGGATACGGCTTTGTCGAGTATGGAAATGACGGAAAAAAACGGTTGGAGCGAATTGCTGAGCGGGGCGAATCTCTCGCTTCTGACCGTCATTTCCTCCGGTATCGGCCTGCACGCTTTCAATCAGTTCGCGGTGGTGACGGCCTTGCCCGTGGCCGTCAACGAAATCGGCGGCGCTGCCTTTTATAGCTGGGCCTATAGTCTCTATTTCGTCGGCTCCGTCGCGGGCGGCGTCACCGCCGTCCTGTTTCGCGAGCGTTTTGGCGCACGCGTCGTTTTGCTTCTCTGCTGCCTGATTTTTTCTTTCGGTTCTGTCCTCTCGGCAATCGCCGGTGACTTTTTGTGGGTGGTCGTCGGACGTGCCCTGCAGGGACTGGCGGACGGGCTGATCGTCGCCGTGTGCTACAGCCTCATTCCCGCCGGTTTCCGTTCCGGCCTGCTACCGAAGGTCTTCGCCATCGAGGCGGCGATCTGGGCGGTCGCCTCCTTCATCGGCCCGCTGACCGGCGGTTTCGCCACTGAACACATCTCCTGGCGCGCCACTTTCCTGCTGTCGGCACCGCTGATCCTGCTGCTTCTGGCCTATACCGCCATTGCCGTGTCCGCCGAGCGGCCGGTGGCGGCGACGCGCAAACCGCTGGTGCCGCTGTTTCTGTGCCTTGTAGGCGCCCTGGCGTTTTCCGCGCCTTCCGCCTTCGAGGATGCGAGCCTGCGCGCCCTTTCCCTGCTGGTGGGGGCGGCGCTGCTGTGGGCCTCGCTGCGTGCGGGCATCCGGCCTTCAATCGGTCTTTTCCCGAAGGATTCCTTTCGGCTGAAGACGGTGCTCGGCAGCGGTTTCTGGGTGCTGTTCCTGATGTCCTACGCCCATGCGCTGGGCAGCGTCTATCTCGCTTATGTCGCCATCAATCTCTGGCAGCATGAACCGACCTTTGCCGGTTTCATCGTTGTGACGATGCCGCTTGCCTGGAGCTTCGTGGCGATGCTGATCGGCAGTCTGCGTTCTGCCTGCCTTCGGGAGATTTGCCTGCATTACGGCCCTTACCAGATGGTGCCGGGCTGCGCGCTGCTGGGGCTCGGGCTCGCGACCGGCAACTGGGGAGAAATGCTCGTCGGGCAAATTCTGATAGGCTCTGCCTTCGGCATGTCGTGGGCCGGCATCAGCCAGGCCGCCATGGAGGCCGCGCCGGAAGAGGAACGCAAGATGACGGGCGCGCTGCTGCCGACTGTCGCGACGCTGGGCGCCGCCGCCGGTGCGGGCGCCAGCGGCACCGTCGCCGCTGCGACCGATCTGGTGGGGCAGATCGAGCGGGCGGATGTGACGATGCCGATGGTTTATCTCTATGGGCTGGGTGTAGTCGTATCGCTGCTGGCGATCATGACCGCCAGCGGGTTGCGGGGCGAACGGCGGCTCCTCCGCCGCCGTCAGGACTGAGTGGTGGCGATGGTGATCGCCGCCAGATAGACGACGAAGGCCATGATCGCGATCGCGCCGATGATGACGACGATGCCCTTGCCGGCACGTTTTTTCTCGGCCTTGTTTTCATTGGCTTCGGTCGGAAACAGGATCGGATCGCTGGTGTCGCGGATTTTGGTCATGCCGTTTCTCCTTATCCGTGGAATGGGCGGTTTCGGTCTATCAACCGCCCAATCCGTCAAAAGGTTCCTCACGGTTTCAGCGCCCAGCTGGTGGCATGCACCACCGCACCGGGGGCAGCCTTCAGCAGCGCCGAGCGTACCGGTTCGAAACCCTCGAGGCGCTTGGTGCCCACATATCGGCCGCGATTGGCGAAGACTTCGATGGAGCCGTAATCGAGAAAGATGCGGATGCGGGATGCCCTCGCTCCTTTGGCGATATAATGCGGCGAGGGGCCGTCGCGCCCGTCCTCGTGGCGGATCCACAGGCCCGTTTCATCGGAAACGACGCCCAGCCTCACCGCCGGATGATCGAGCTCCAGTTCGAAGGGCGCGCCGGGTGAGGCAAGCTCGAACAATATTTCCACCGCCCCGTTGATGAAGGTAATGCGTTCGCCGGCGGCCAGCCGCGTGCGGTCGAGAATATGGCTGCGAAGGCTTTCCGCCGCACCGATGGGCGGGGTCAGAAGCTCGCCGTTTGCATAGTGAATCCGGCGCGGCAGCGTCATGGAGGTGGGAAAATCGATCTCCGGATTGGCATCCGCCCAATTGGCCAGCCAGCCCATGCCGATGATGCTGTCGCCATCCAGAAAGGCCTGGAAGGCGTAATTGTCGGTGCCGAAATCCAGTTCCTGCCCGGATTCCTTGGTGAAGACCTTGCCGTCGAACCAGCCGACATCGGCCATGGTGAGGTTCTTGCGGCCGGTTTCCGGGTCTTCCGAATGCATCAGCCCATAGATCAGCACCCAGCGGGTGGAACGGGCATTGGCAGGACCATCGAGCGGCAGCAGGCAGGGGCATTCGATGGCTGTGGTTTTATAACGCGTTTCCACCCACAGCTTGCCCACATAGGTCCAGCCCGATGCGGCGGTGGGGTCCAGCGTCTCGTAAAGCAGGATGACGCCGCCGCCATCGCTCTGGCTGCCGAGCACCATTTTCCAAAGACCATCAGGGCCGCGGAAAACATAGGGGTCACGGAAATCCGGCGTCAGCCCCTGTCCGTCCGGACGAGTGCCAAGAATGACTTCGGCCTGCCCGGCCATGATGAGATCGGAGGAGGTGGCTGTGAGCTGTATCTGCTGTTCGGGAATGCGGTCCTGCACCTGCTCGGTGAAGAAGACGCGGATGCCCGTCCCTTCCACCAGCGGAATGGTGGAGCCGGAATAGGCGCCGCCGCGCTTGTCTGGCCGGGTTGTCAGGTCCTCGGAAGGGAAAAGGAAGATCGGCAAGTGCCGCCAGCGCAGATAATCCGACGAGACGGCATGGCCCCAATGCATGGTGTTCCAGCGCAGCCCGTGCGAATAATGCTGATAAAACAGATGCGGCCGCCCCTCGAAGCGACCGAAACCGTTCGGGTCGTTCATCCATCCGAAAGGCGGGCGGAAGTGATAGCTGCCGGGAAGCTCCGGTGCGGCATTGTCCGGCTTGGTATGGACGACGGTGATGCCGGTTTCCAGCACATCCGACGCCGTGAACCAGTAGATGACGGAAACGGCGGTCGTGACCGTGTCGTAACTCAGCTCCACATGGCCGCCGCCGAAAACCTGATAGATTCGAAAACCGAACTCTTCCGTGTTGACGCTTGAAACCTCAGCGAATTTTCCATTCTGATTGGAAAAGGAGACGGCACCCGGCTCGGCATCTTTCTTCGCTTTCAGCCAGACATGGAAGGTGGCGTTGACGGGCAGATCGGTGTGAATGGTGCGGATGGCGCTTTCCGGCTCGGCTACGGCTTCAACGACGCTCATTGCTTTTCCTTTCCTTGGGCATTCTGCGGGTCAAGCATAGGAACGATGATGGCGCGGGAAAGTTCATTGCGCAAAATTGAATGAGGCGATCGCGCAGGTTGGGCATTTATCGCTCGCATCCGTCGCCTTCCGGCCCCATATAGGGGCAAAGCAGGGAGTTTACCCGTGATGAAATTCGACAATTCCTATGCCCGCCTGCCGGAACGGTTCAGCGCCGCCGTGCTGCCGACGCCGGTGAAGGCGCCGCGGCTCATCGCCTTCAATCGTGGGCTGGCCGATGAACTCCTTCTCGATTTGGCCCGCCTTGACGATGAAAGGCTGGCGGCGATCTTTTCCGGCAATGTCGTGCCGCAGGGGGCCGAACCGCTGGCCATGGTCTATGCCGGCCACCAGTTCGGTGGTTTCGTGCCGCAGCTCGGCGATGGCCGTGCCATTCTGCTCGGCGAGGTGATCGACAGGAACGGCAAGCGCCGCGATATCCAGCTCAAGGGCTCCGGCCCGACGCCGTTTTCGCGCCGGGGCGACGGGCGCGCGGCCCTTGGCCCGGTGCTGCGCGAATATATCGTGTCGGAGGCGATGTTTGCGCTCGGCATTCCTGCCACGCGGGCGCTGGCGGCTGTCCTCTCCGGCGAAAGGGTGCAGCGCGAAGTCGGCCTGCCGGGCGGTGTTTTCACCCGCGTTGCGGCAAGCCATATCCGTGTCGGCACGTTCCAGTTCTTCGCCGCGCGCGAGGATGAGGAAGGGATCAGAAACCTCGCTGACTATGTGATCGACCGTCATTATCCCGAGGCGAAAGAGGCAGACAATCCCTATCTCGCCCTGCTGCAAGGCATAGCGCAACGGCAATGCGACCTCATCGCCCGCTGGATGATGGTGGGCTTCATCCATGGCGTGATGAATACCGACAATATGGCGGTGTCAGGCGAAACCATCGATTTCGGCCCCTGCGCCTTCCTCGATGAATATCACCCCAACAAGGTCTTTTCCTCCATCGATGCGCAGGGCCGTTACGCCTTCAACAACCAGCCGGGCATTGCGCAATGGAACATTGCAAGGCTGGCGGAATGCCTGTTATCGCTGCTCGATCCGCAGGTGGAAAAAGCCGCCGAACTCGCCAATGCCGTTCTCGCCGATTTCGCCGCCGCCTTTCCCAAACGCTGGCTTACCGGCATGCGCGAAAAGCTTGGCCTGACGCTGGAGGAAGAGGGCGACATCGATCTGGTGCAGGCGCTTCTGGCGCTGATGCAGGCATCGGAAGCGGATTATACGCTGACCTTCCGTCGTCTTTCCCATGCGGCCAATGGCGATGCCGAACCGTTTCGTGGCATGTTCATCGATATTGCCGGGGCGGACGAATTTCTGGCGCGCTGGCGGGAAAGAGCCGGCCGCGAGGGGATTTTCGATTCCGAACGATCAGCGGCGATGCTCTCCGTCAATCCCGCCATCATCCCGCGCAACCACCGCATCGAGGAACTGATAGAGGCAGCGGTGGGAGAGGGGGATTTCGAGCCCTTCCACGCCATGCTGAGGGCAATCGCGACGCCTTTCGAGGAGCGGCCGGACAATTTCGTCTATATGCAGCCGCCGATGAGCCATGAGCGGGTGTTCAGGACGTTTTGCGGGACGTAAGCGTAGCGCTGATCCGCAACGCCGGAGCGAGCGAGTGCCTGTTTCGCCTTCTCCCCGAGGGGGAGAAGGTCGCGGCAGCGGGATGAGGGGGCAAGGGTGCGATCCATCGCTGGCGTCGCCCCCTCATCCGACCCTTCGGGCCACCTTCTCCCCGGCGGGGAGAAGAAACCGGCGGCGATGCTGTGCCCTCAAGTCACCCAACCCGGGCCAGCGGCTCATGCGCGCCATAATAGTGGCCGAACCGGTTTTCGAGGAATTTCGATAGCGCCACTTCCTCCTGTCGCACGAAGCCCTTCTGCGGCAGGGCGCCTTCGGCGAGCAGATCGAGAACCGTGCAGATGCCGGCGGCGGTGGTGATCTGGATGGCGCTCATCATCCGGCCGGAAACCGGGCCGGCATAGACCTTGTTGGCATAGGTTTCCTGCAGGAAACGGCCGTTGCGGGTGCCGCAGACGGTGACGAAGACTATGACCACATCCTGCATGGTGCCGGGCAGGGCGTTTTCGAACAGGTCCTTCAGCACATCGCGGCGATTGCGCAGGTTGAGGTCGTTCAAGAGCGCCTTCATGATCGCCACATGGCCGGGATAACGGATGGTGCGGTAATTCATCGTCCGCACCTTGCCTTCCAGCGTGGCGCAGAGCGTGCCGAGACCGCCCGAGGTGTTGAACGCCTCGTAGGTAACGCCGTCGAGCGAAAATTCCTCACGTTCCTCCAGCGCCGGAACGGCGGTAAGGCGGCCTTCGACGATCGCTTCGCAGGGCTCGATATATTCGTTGATCAGCCCGTCCGTGCTCCAGGTGAGGTTGTAATTGAGCGCATTGGACGGATATTGCGGCAGAGCGCCGACGCGCATCCTCACGCTGTCCAGCTTGTCGAACTTGGCGGCGAGATCGGCAGCGACGATGGAGATGAAGCCGGGCGCGAGGCCGCATTGCGGAATGAGCGCCGTCTCGGCCGTTTCTGCCAAGGCCTTGACCTTGCGGGTGGATTCGACGTCTTCGGTGAGATCGAGATAATGCGTGCCGACGGTAACGGCCGCTTCGGCAATGCCCGCCGTCAGGTGGAAGGGGGCGGCGGATAGAACGGCGAATTTGCCTTTCAGCAGTGCTTCCAGAGCGGGACGGTCGGTAATGTCGACGATTTCGGTATCGACCCGTTCATGCGCCGGCACATTGGCCAGCTGATCGGCCGAACGGTCTGCGACGGTGATGCGATAATCGCCGGTGGCGGCCAGCATCCAGGCGATGGCCGAACCGATATTGCCCGCGCCGATGACGACAATGTTTTTCATGTTTTGTTCCCCGCAGTGAATGCAAATGTGTCAGCGCGGATGCGCTTCAAAAACAGAATGCCAGTTTTCATTGACGATTCGCAGCTTCACGATGTGCGGATAGCGGGTTAATATTAGGCAATAAGACGACAGGATTGGTCACTATGACGATTGCCGACAAGGACCGGGCGCTGCTCGCCCTGCTTTCCGAAAATGCCCGCATGCCGGTGGCGGAGCTGGCGCGCAAACTCGGCCTCTCGCGCACCACGGTGCAGGCCCGCATCGAGCGGCTGGAGGCGGACGGGGTGATCGCGGGTTATGGCCTCAGGCTTTCGGAAAGCTATCTTTCCGGGCTGGTGCGCGCCCATGTGCTTATTACCATCGGGCCGAAGGCGCTGCCCGGTGTCACGGCGGCCCTTGCCGCCATCAAGGAGGTGACGACGCTGCATTCGGTGAGCGGCACCTTCGACCTCATCGCCATTCTGGCCGCACCTTCGATCCTCGATCTCGACCGGTTGATCGACAGGATCGGCGCGCTTGACGGCGTGGAGCGCACACTGTCGTCGATCATTCTATCGACGCGGATTTCGCGGTAGGGGATGCCGCGCGCAGCATGCGCAGCGCGGACTGTTATTCCGGACGCTCTCTCCCTCATCCCTGTGCTTGCCACAGGGATCCAGCCGACGCGCGTCTGCGCGGCGAGGAAAGTCCTTTCAGCCCAAGAACTTGGGCTGGCTGGATTCCTGTGACGAGCACAGGAATGAGGGGCGCATGGCTATGCCGCGCCTCGATCTAAACCACCGCCCTCTCATCATAAGCTCTCTGCGCCGCCATCACCGCGTCGATATTTCCCTCCGCCCAATGGGCAAGCGCCGCCACCGTGTCCGTCAGCGTGCGTCCCAGCGGCGTCAGCGAATATTCGACGGTGACAGGAACCGTCGGAAAGGCCTGGCGGGAAATCAGCCCGTCACGCTCGAGCTTCTTCAGCGTCTGCGACAGGACTTTCTGCGAAATGCCCTTGATCTCCCGCCGCAGCAGATTGAAGCGCACCGCTTCCACCCGCAGCCGGTCGAGGATCAGCAGCGCCCATTTGTCGGCAATCCTGTCCAGCACCATGCGGGTGGGGCAGCGGTCTTCATAGACGTCATAGATACGTTCCATGGGTTTGTTCCGTCGTTTCAGGGCCATACCGGTTTCCGAAAGGAAACCAGATAACCGAAAAGTGCTCTCTTTTCATGATTTCGCAAACGCAGTACCTGTGTTTTCGAAACATGGTTTCCATTAGATACTACGGAGATTTGAGATGACAGGCAAGATACTCGTAATCGGTTCCACCGGCACCATCGGCACGCCGCTGGTGAAAACGCTGCTTTCCAGGGGGGAAAGCGTGAAGGCCGCGTCGCGTAGCGGCAAGGCCACGGGCGGCGTGGAAGGGGTGCGTTTCGATTATACCGACGCAGCGACTTATGCGGATGCCTTCGACGGCGTTGACCGTCTGTTCCTTCTCCTTGCGGGCGGGCGTCTGGATGCCATCGACGCGCTGACGCCTGTGGTCGAGGAGGCGGTGCGCCGCAAGGTGAAGATCGTGTTCCTCAGCGTCCTCGGCGTCGATGCCGACGATTCCATTCCCTATCGCCAGATCGAGCTGAAGATCATCGCTTCGGGCACGCCTTACGTCATCCTGCGCCCCAACTGGTTTGCCGATAATTTCCACAGCTACTGGAAGGCCGGCATCGACCACGGTCAGATCGCCGTGCCGGCCGGCGAGGGCAAGTCGAGCTTCATCGACGTCCGCGATATTGCCGACAGCGCCGCCGCCGCCCTGACCTCTGACGCCTTTAACGGCAAGGCTTTCAACCTGACAGGTCCGAAGGCCTTCGGTTACGGCGAAGCGGCCGCGCTGATATCGCAGGCGATCGGCAAGCCGGTGTCCTACGCCGCCGTTTCGGATGAGGTCTTCATCGGCATCCTCACCGGTGCGGGCGTGCCGCAGGACTACGCCTCCTTCCTCGCTTCGATCTTTTATCCCGTGCGTGAAGGCTGGACAGCGGTGGTGACCGGCGATGTCGAAACGCTCACCGGCTATGCGCCGCGTTCACTCGAGACCTATATCGCCGACAATCTGGACCGGCTGAAGGGCTGAGGCTCAAAGCGAGCCCGCTGCGTTTACGCCGGATCGGTGGAGCCGCGGCGGGCCTTGAAGAACATCTTCAGCCGCTGGATCTCCTCGGGGTTCCAGCCGCCTGGCGCGGTTACTTCCGTCCATGCATCGATGTAATGTTCCGGCGCATAGACATGGCCATAACCGATGGGCGCGGTGGTTGCGGCGGCGACATCGAGGCCGAGCTGCAGCAGGGTGACGACCGGGAACCAGCGGAAGAATGTGGAAACGTCAGGCCCGTGATGCGCCATCCATTGCGGCCGCCGGTAAAGCGAGGCGGCCTCGAAGAAGGTAATCGGGTCGCTGGCATATTGCAGATAGACGATCCGCATTGGTCCCCATTTCGCATCGGGCATATGCGCGGTCGTATATTGGTTGGCGAAGCGGATGACGGACGAATCACGGAAACGCGGCAGCCATTCCGGCGTGCCCTTCACCCGGCCATTGGTGGCCATGCGCCATGTCGGGCTGGAAAAGGGCGGTCCGCTCCACAGCGCACCCTGAAACGGATCGGAGAGCACATCGTAGAGATCCGAGGATTTTTGCGAGTTGAGCGAACCGAGGCTGAGGCCATGCAGATAAAGCTTCGGCCGCGTTTCCTTCGGCAGCGTGGTCCAGTAACCGTAGACGGCCTCGAACAACGCGCGCGCCGTCTCGACACCGTAATCCGGCTCCGTCAGCAGCGCGATCCAGCTCGAGAGATAGGAATATTGCACGGCGACGCTGGCGATATCGCCGTCATGCAGATATTCGACCGTATCGAGCGCTTCCGGGTCGATCCACCCGGTGCCGGTGGGAATGACCACCAGAAGCACCTTGCGCTCGAAACCGCCGACCCGTTTCAGCTCCTCCAGCGCCAAGGCCGCTCTTTCTTCCGGCGTCGACGCCGAGTTGAGGCCCGCATAGACCCTGAGCGGCTCCTTTGCCGGGCGATGGGTGAAGGCGGATATTTCTGTGGCCGCCGGGCCTTCGGCGACGAATTCACGCCCGCGTCGCCCGAGCGATTCCCATGTCATCAGCGAGGCGCTGCTGCCGGTCTTGAGCGCATCTGACGGGCGCGGGACGTCGGGTTCGATCAGCGCATCCACCTGTTTCAGCGAGGAATCGGCAAATCTGAGGCCGATATCGAAGATCAGCCCATTGAGCAGCATCCAGGAGATGATGATCGCCACCGCGATACCGAGCACATTGGCAAGGCGGCGCGGCAGGAAATGGCGGCTGCGCGCAGCAAAGAACCGGCGGATAAGCTGGAACAGCCGGCCGGCGCCGATGAGGATGGCGGCGACCAGCACCGCAAGGCCGCCGGTCTTGGTGGGGTGGGCGCTCGGCAGCGGATCGAGCTCCATCAAGACGCGGATGGAATTCTGCCAGTCCTTCGCCTGCCATAAAAACGCGATGGCCGTGATGGCGGCGGCGAGCGCAATGAGAAAACGAATGCCGCGCGCATTGTGGCGTGAAGGTTCAGGCAGCTCCAGATAGGCCCAGATGGCGTGCAAAGCGACACCGATCAGATAACCGATGGCGAAGGAAAAGCCGCACAGCACCCCCTGCATCAGCCATGTGCGCGGCAGGAGCGAGGGCGTGAGCGAAGCACAGAACAGGATAGTGCCGAAGACGATGCCGGTTGCCGAAAGACCTGCAAACAACCGCTCAACCCATTGTTTCACCAACTTGACTTGCCCCTTGTACTCACCGCGTGGTGCGGAGTGTAATATGTGACGGACGAGGGTGCAAATCCTGCGGGCAGGATAAAAATCATAAAGATAGGAAAATAATCCTTTACAGCGTGACGGTGGTTTGATAGTGTTTGGCTACGGTCGGAGATTTGCGGCTGAAGACGGCGCACGGTCCAAAGGGTTGTCTCCGGTTTGATGGCAAGCTTCCCTCATAGTCGGTGCCATATTGTTGCCCATCCAACCGCCGTCCAGTTTTGCTCTCTGGGCCAGAGCCCTTCTCCTCGTCATGCCGGGCTTGACCCGGCATCCAGCCGGCGCGCGTCTGCGCGGCGAAAAGACTTTTTCAGCCCAATGACTTGGGCTGGCTGGATTCCGGCTCAGGGCCGGAATGACGGGAAAAAGATGTTCCGTCGCATAACCGTAATCGCTGCCATTTCTCTCGCAGGCCAATCCCATGACAATGTCCAGCAATTGCGATCCGGCGCTCTACGGCGTCTGGCCGGAAACGCCCGCCTATGCGGCTGAGGACGCGCTTGAAGCCGCACCGGAGACGAAGTCGCGGGCCGACAGGCTGGCCGCCGAAGATGCGGCGCGCAACGGCAGCCTGCGGCAATTGCTGAACGAGCTGACGGAGGAGATGCGCGAGCAGTTCTGTCTGTACCGCAATCTCCGCCAGGCGAGCGAAGCCGCCTTTCTGGCGACGGCGGAGGATGCTTCGGGCAAGCTGGCGCGCGCCGATGTGAAGGCTGCGACGGACCAGCTTTCGCTGATCGTCCGCACGCTGGAGCGGATCGACGCTTTGCAACGGGTGCTGGCGGAAGAAAGGGAAGCTCTTTTCAGCGAAGACGAAACCGGGGCCGGGGACTACGAAGCGGCGGTGGCGCATTTCCTCAACCGCATCGACGAACTGGCTGAACAGAAATGCCGCGCGAAGATGGAGGCCGATCTCGCCCGCAGCCCATCCGCAGAAGCCGACACATGACGGATATGCCAACCGGACCCCATCTGCCGGCGCAGGTCTTCAACCTCCTGCGTGACTGGCGTTTCATCGGCAACCTGCCGCAGCAGCCGCCGGAGGGCGACTGGCGAACATGGTTGCTGATCGGGGGGCGCGGTTCCGGCAAGACCCGCGCCGGGGCGGAATGGGTGCATCGTGTCGCATCCGCCGGCAAGCAGTCGGATTTGCGCATCGCGCTCGTGGCAGAAACGCTGGGTGACGCCCGGGAGGTGATGATCGACGGCATTTCCGGCATCTGCCGCATCGCCCGCCGCCATCGCCCCGCCTTCGAGGTATCGCGCCGGCGGCTCCTCTGGCCGAATGGCGCGATGGCGCAGGTGTTTTCTTCGGAAGACCCGGAAAGTCTGCGTGGCCCGCAATTCCACATGGCCTGGGCGGATGAGCTGGGCAAATGGAAGTATCCGCAGGAAACCTGGGACATGCTGCAATTCGGCCTGCGTCTGGGTGAAACGCCCCGGCAACTGGTGACCACCACGCCACGGCCCATTCCTTTGCTGAAGGCGCTTCTCGCCGATCCCGCGACACGGGTGGCGCGGATGCCGACGGCCATGAATGCGCGCAATCTCTCGCCCGGTTTTCTCAAAGCCATGCAGGACCGTTACGGTGGCACGCGGCTGGGGCGTCAGGAAATCGGCGGTGAATTGATCGACGAGCGGGAGGGCGCGCTGTGGAAACGCGCCGATCTGGAAGCGATTATCGAAGCGGCGCATGAACCGCTGGCGCGGATCGTGGTGGCGGTAGACCCGCCCGTCGGCGTCGGTGAACATTCCTGCTGCGGCATCGTCGTGGCGGGGCTTGGCATGTCCGGGCGTCTTAACGTGCTGGCGGATTGTTCGGTGGAAGGCGAAACGCCGGCCGGCTGGGCCCGCGCCGTGGTCGCCGCCTTTCGTCGCCACGAGGCGGACCGGGTGGTGGCGGAGGTCAATCAGGGCGGCGAGATGGTGCGCGCCATGCTGCAGAGCATCGATGCCAACCTGCCGCTGACACTGGTGCGGGCGAGCCGCGGCAAGTTCACCCGCGCTGAGCCGGTTGCGGCACTCTACGAACAGGGCAGGGTGCGCCACGCCGCGCGGTTTGAAAAGCTGGAAGACCAGATGACGGATTTCGGGCCTGACGGCCTATCCTCCGGGCGTTCGCCGGACAGGCTGGATGCGCTCGTCTGGGCGATCACGGCGCTGACGACGATGGTGGTGAGTGAACCGAAAGTCCGGGGGATGTGAGTTGGCTGATTATTGGCTCCCACGAAGGAGAGCCAATTACCCGTCGAGCGGATGCCCGCGGTTTCTTCTCCCCGCCGGGGAGAAGAAAAGTGAGGCGCCGTCAACGCCCGTTTCGGGCGTCTGACGGATATTATTTCTTCGGGGATTGAGCCGGTTTCGGCTGGGAGCCGGTTTCACGCATCTGGCGCCACTCGTTTTCGAGACGGTCATAAACGGTCTGGGGGATTGTCGCTGTCATGGTGGCATTCCTCCTTGAATGGTTAACGCTGCAGGATTGCGCGGTGAATGGAGTTAGCGCGCTAAGGTTCCGAAATTCAAGGAATTTTTTACCCCAAAACCCCGGGGCGCGGATTAAAATCGATTAAGGTTTTTTCAAATCGATTTAGTTCCGGCGGCCTGCATGTGGAAAAACCGGGCGTCGCATTGCCCATCATTTTCAGGAGCCATCATGGCCTATGACGAGGCGCGATTCTTCGCGTCGGCGCGGATTTCCATTTTCGGCGGTCGCCTGCGCGCGGCCCAGCTTGCCGGCACGAAAACGATGCTGGCAGGATTTGAAAAGTCGATGCCGGGCGGCGATCCGCGCTGGCTCGCCTATATGCTGGCGACGGCCTTTCACGAGACGGCGGCGACCATGCAGCCGGTGCGCGAGACATTGGCGGCGAGCGATGCCGAGGCGATGGCAAGGCTCGACCGCGCCTTTGCGGCGGGCAGGCTGCCCATGGTGCGCAAGCCCTATTGGCGGCCGGACACGGAGGGTAAGAGCTGGCTGGGGCGCGGCTTCGTGCAGCTGACGCATCGGCGCAATTACGAGGCCATGATGGCGCTGACCGGCGTCGATCTCTTGGAACGGCCGGAACGGGCCATGGAGGCGGAGGTGGCCACCGCGATCCTGATCCACGGCATGGCGGGCGGCGGTTTTACCGGCCGCAGGCTCGCCGATTTCTTCAGCGACAGGCGCGAGGATTGGGACGGCGCCCGCGCCATCATCAATGGCAGCGACCGGGCGCGGTTGGTGGGCGGTTACGGACGCGCATTTCATCACGCGCTTGTCGCCGCGCGGATTGAACCCGGGCGGGCCAGATGATAACCCGTTACCCGGTGCCGAAAAGGCTGCCTCCGAATTCTGCATGACAGGTGACACCGTGATCCGCCATATCGTCTTTTTCACCGTTCCCGAGGAAAACCGCGACGCCGTGCGCAGGGGGCTTTCCGGCCTGACCGCGATACCGCATTCCCTGAAGCTGGAAATCGGCGAGAACGTGAAGAAGGACCAATGGGGCAATTCGGTCGATTTCATCGTCTATGGCGAGTTCGAAAACGAGGCGGCGCTCGCCGCTTATAAGGCCGATCCGGCTTATGACCTCTCGACCCGCACGGTAAAGCCGCTGCGCGAAACCCGCGTTGCCGCCGATTTCGACAGCGATACGGCGGTGAAAGCGCCGATCCGGTAAACGTCCGGTTTCGCCGAAGTTGGCGCGAGATATTGCCGCTGTGCGGACAGGGTGCCTCACGCGCGACGTCATCCTTGGGCTTGTCCCAAGGATCTGATCACGTCCAATAAAATCGAGACGTTGCAGATGCTCGGGACAGGCCCGAGCATGACGAAAGAGAGCTTTCAGGACGTCGTCAGAAATTTCAGCGTCTACCCTTCGGTGAAAGCCCCACGCGGGCGACGCCGCAGGACTCGACGCCGCGCGCCATCAAAACAAGGACAACTCCATGCGATTTCCCTTTTCCCTGCCGTGGCTGCGCCCGGCGGATGGCAGAGCCGTGCCTGAAAGCCGGAAAATGGCCGATGGCTTCATGGCGGTTGCCGTGCAGGGCGGGCAGGCCTTCTGGTCGGGCCGGTCCTATGCCGCACTTGCTCGCGAGGGTTTCATGAAAAACCCGGTGGCGCACCGGGCCGCCCGCATGGTGGCGGAGACCTCGGCTTCCGTCAGCTGGCTGCTTTATGATGGCGAAGAGGAACTCGCCGATCATCCGCTCCTGGCGCTGCTTTTAAAACCGGGCGCCCATATGGGCGGGCCGGATTTCTTCGAGGCGCTTTATGGCCACCTCATGCTCGCCGGAAATGCCTATATCGAGCCGCTGATGGTGGGCGGGCGGCTGCGCGAGCTGCATCTTCTGCGGCCCGACCGGGTCAGCATCGTCGAGGGGCCGGATGGGTGGCCGGTGGCCTATGATTACCGAGCCGAGGGCCGCGCCTCCCGGCGCATCGCCGCCGAGCGCGACGGGCTGGGGCTGCTGCATCTGAAACTTTTCCATCCGCTGGATGACCGGGCGGGTTTTGCGCCGCTCGCCTCCGCAGGGGCCGCGCTCGATCTGCACAATGCCGCAAGCCAGTGGAACAAGCGCCTGCTCGACAATTCCGCCCGGCCGTCCGGCGCACTGGTCTACCAGCCGAAGGAGGGCGGCAATCTCTCCACCGAACAATATGAGCGGCTGAAGCGTGAGCTGGAGGAAGGCTATCAGGGGGCGATGAATGCCGGCCGGCCTTTGCTTCTGGAAGGCGGGCTGGACTGGAAGGCCATGGGTCTTTCGCCGCGCGACATGGATTTTCTCGAGGCCCGCAACGGGGCGGCGCGCGATATCGCGCTTTCGCTCGGCGTGCCGCCGATGCTGATCGGCATTCCCGGCGACAATACCTATGCCAATTACCAGGAGGCGAACCGCGCCTTTTATCGCCTGACCGTCCTGCCGCTCGTTTATCGCACGGCGGCGAGGCTCTGCGGCTGGCTTTCTCCGGTCTTCGGCTCTGGGCTGAGGCTCGAACCCGATCTCGACAGGATTGCCGGGCTTGCCGGCGAGCGGGATGCGCTCTGGGCACGCATCGGCGCGGCCTCGTTCCTGAGCGACGAGGAAAAGCGCGAAGCCGTCGGTTATTGATCGCCGCCCCGGCGGGATCGAAACCCCGGTTTCCTGTTCAATCATTTTCTGAAGAAGCGGACTCTCTTTGTGAGCTCTTCCGCCCAAGCGATTCCGAAGACTCGCAAAATCGCCCGGCGCAGGCGCGCAAAAAGCGCCTGCGTGCTACGCGGCGCGTCCGCCCGATAACCACATCCTAGAACGGAATGATTACCCATGTCTGAATTCGCCAATGAGGCCGGCATCTGGGCCGCCCGCATCACCGGCGCCGTGGCGGGCGCGGGTGTGTCGCTCGTTTATCTCCTGCCGAAAAGCAGACGCGAGGCCGCGAGCCGTTTCATCACCGGCGTTTCCTGCGGCATGATCTTCGGCGGGCCTATTGGCCTGTGGATCGTGCAGCAGCTCGATATCGCCGGCGCGCTTTCGGGCCGGGAAATCATGGTGGCGGGTTCCGCCGCCGCCAGCATGGGCGCGTGGTGGGGGCTGGGCGTGCTGGTGCGCATTGCCGACCGTTACGGTGCGCGCCCGCGCGCCTGACACTTCCTTCACATCGCAGGAGTTTTCCATGCACGTTTATCGCGGGCCGCGTCCCGCCACGCGCAAATTCGCCAATCTGGAACTGCGCGGCATTACCAGCGATGGCACCTTTTCCGGTTATGCCAGCGTCTTCGGCGAGGTCGATCTCGGTCAGGATGTCATCGAGCGCGGCGCTTTCCGCCGCTCCATCGAAGAGCGTGGCGCACCCGGCATCCGCATGCTCTACCAGCACGATCCGGCCGAGCCCATCGGCGCCTGGCGCACCATCCGCGAGGACGAGCGCGGCCTTTATGTCGAGGGCGTTCTCGCCCCCGGCGTCGCCCGCTCCCGCGAGGTGCATTCGCTGATGAAGACCGGGGCGCTGGACGGGCTGTCCATCGGCTTTCGCACCGTCCGTTCCGGCAAGGCGGCGAGCCACGGCGTCCGGCGCATCCTGGAAGCCGACCTCTGGGAAATCTCGGTCGTGACCTTCCCGATGCTGCCCTCGGCGCGCGTTTCCGACGTCAAGCATGCCCGCTTCTTCCGCGACCGCGAGACCGAGCTGGTGCGCACCATGCGCCGGGCCGCCCGCGCGCTGTTCGACACGACACCCAAACGCTGACTTCCGGACAATCACCAACAAGGAAACGACATGACAGACCAGATGACGAAACCGGCCCCGATGACCGTCGCGCCGCAGGTGAAGGCCGTGCCCGATACGGTGACGGCGGCCTTCGATGAGTTCATGGAGGCCTTCGAGGCCTTTCGCGAGACCAACGACCAGCGGCTTGCCGATATCGAGCGCAAGATGGGCGCGGATGTCGTGACCCGCGACAAGCTCGACCGCATCGACAGGGCGCTCGACGACAACCGCCGGATCATGGACGATCTGGCGCTCAAGAAAGCGCGTCCCGCGCTTGGCCGCAAGGATGCGCTTTCCCACGATGCCGAAGAGCACAAGGCCGCTTTCGAGGCCTATATCCGTCGCGGCGAGGAGGGCGCGTTGCGCGATCTGGAGGCCAAGGCCTTTGCCGGTTCGACCGGGGCCGATGGCGGTTTTCTGCTGCCGAACGAAACCGATGGCGAGATCGGCCGGCGCATGACGGCGATTTCGCCGATCCGTGCGCTGGCGACCGTCCGGCAGGTTTCCGCCGCCGTGCTGAAGAAACCCTTCTCGCCCGGCGGCATGACGACCGGCTGGGTTTCCGAAACGGCGGCGCGTCCGCAAACGGCAACGCCGCAGCTTGCCGAGCTTTCGTTCCCGACCATGGAGCTTTACGCCATGCCGGCGGCGACACAGGGCCTGCTGGATGATGCGGCAGTCGATATCGAAGCCTGGATCGCTTCCGAAGTAGATATCGCTTTCGCCGAACAGGAGGCCGCCGCCTTTATTGCCGGCGATGGCGCGAATAAGCCCAAGGGTTTCCTCTCCTATGCGGCCGTCGCCAATGATGGCTGGAGCTGGGGCAATATCGGTTATGTCGCGACCGGCGTTTCGGCCGGATTCGCCTCCGCCGGGCCGATGGATGTGCTGCTCGATGCCGTCTATGCGCTGAAGGCCGGCCACCGCCAGAACGGAACCTTCCTGATGAACCGCAAGACGCAAGGGGCGCTGCGCCGCTTCAAGGATACCAGCGGCGCCTATCTGTGGCATCCGCCCGCCGCTGCCGGCCAGCCGGCCTCGCTGATGGGCTTTCCGGTGACGGAGGCGGAGGACATGCCGAATGTGGCGGCCAACAGCTTCGCCATCGCCTTTGGCGATTTCCGCGCCGGCTATCTCGTCGTCGACCGTACCGGGGTGCGCATCCTGCGCGATCCCTATTCGGCCAAACCCTACGTGCTGTTCTACACCACCAAACGCGTGGGCGGCGGCGTGCAGAATTTCGAGGCGATCAAGCTGGTGAAATTCGGGGTGAATTGACCGCCCTTTCTTCTCCCCGCCGGGGAGAAGATGCCCCGAAGGGGCAGATGAGGGGGCAAGCTCTCCGAACACATCTACCCTTGCCCCCTCATCCCGCTGCCGCGGACTTCTCCCCCTCGGGGAGAAGAAACAAGCGGTGCCCGCTCGCTAATGCGACTACCTTTCGTCCGGAGATCCCATGACCTATGCCCTCATTCATCCGCCGCAGGCGGAGCCGCTGACGCTTGCCGAGGTGAAGGCGCATCTGCGTCTCGATAGCGGCGATGAGGATGCGCTTCTTGCCGCGCTCATCCGCACCGCTCGCGAGCATCTGGAACGTACGACCGGGCTTTGCCTCATCCGCCAGACCTGGCGGTTTTACCTCGACCGGTGGCCTGAGAACGGCGTGATTCCGATTGGCAGGACACCGGTGCAAGCCATCGAAACTATACTGGTTTTTGACGGTGAGGGTCGCTCGGCGGACATCACCGCCGTGGAAAAATTGCTCGATGGCGCGGCGCGGCCGGCAAGGCTGTGGCTGCGCGATCCGCCGGCCCCCGGAAAAGCGATGAACGGCATCGAGATCGATTTCATTGCCGGCTATGGCGAAGCGGGAACCGATGTGCCCGACACGCTGAAACGCGCCATGCTGATGCATGTGGCGCAGATGTTCGCATTTCGCGGCGCGGTCGCCGCGGAAAACCAGCCCGCCGCCATTCCCGCCGGTTACGAGCGGCTGGTGGCGCCTTTCTGCCGTCTGGGGCTTTGAGAGATGAACCTTGTTTTTCTCGATCCCGGCAGGTTGACGGCGCGGCTGGAACTGGACGTGCGGACCGAAACGCCGGACGGGCAGGGCGGTGCTGCGGAAAGCTGGAATTTCCTGCGGTCGCTCTGGGCTGCGATCGAACCCGTTTCGGAGGCATCGCATGAACGGGCCTCGGCCGAGGGCGTGACGATTACCCATCGCGTCTGGCTGGCTTACCGCGCCGACATCGCCGCCGGCATGCGCTTTCGCAAGGGCCGCCGCATTCTGGCGATCCGGGCGGTGATGGACCCGGATGAGACGCGTCGCTTCATCGTGTGCCGCTGCGAGGAGGAAAGCCGATGAGCGCTGCCAACGCATTTCTTCAGGCGATTTTCGCAAGGCTTGGTAGCGATGCAGCGCTGACAGCGCTTGTCCCCGGCGGCATCGTCGACCGGCTTCTGCCGCGCGCGCTTCTGCCGTGCATCGTTATCGACGATCTCGAAAGCCGGGACTATTCGACGGCGACGGAAAGAGCCGAGGAGCATTTTCTGTCGCTGCAGATATGGAGCGATGCCAATGGCCGCAGGGGTGCCGGCGAAATCGTCGAAAGGGTGAAGATCCTGCTCGATGATGCGGCGCTGCCGATTGCCGGCGTTTCTCTCGTCAATCTGCATCTTCTCTCCAGCCGCTCGCGGCGCGAGGCGAAGACACGGAATTTCATCGCGGAGATGCGCTTCAGGGCGGTGACGGAGTAGCGCCGTTTCAGGAACCCTGCCTGCGCACGGTTTTCCACAGAACGATCAGCAGCAGAAACGAAATGCCGATTAGCACGGAGGCGATGGTGAGCATGGCGGATACGCCGCCGCGATCCAGCGCCACGGTGAAGATGACCGGCGCCACGGCAATGGCGAGGTTCTGCGGCAGGGAGATGCGCGCGGCCTGAAGCCCATATTCTTCCGGGGAAAATACCGCGAGCGGCAACACGGCCCGGCTGACGGTGAGCACGCCGGCGCCAAAGCCGAAGAAAACGATGAAGCCGATGAAGGCAGGCATGGCCGGAGCAAAGGCGAGCAACAGCAGCAGGGAAAAGAGCAGCAAACAGAAGCCGATCATGGCGGTGAGGAAGGGGTTTCCGTGCTTCCCGAGCAGAAAATCCAGCCCGCGCGCCGTAATCGCAAGCACGCTGCGTGCCGATGCCAGTTGCACCGCAAGCGATTGCGTTGCGCCGGCCTGAACCAGAAGCAGCGGCAGAAGCGGTGACAGGCCGAAGGTCGTAAACGCGCTGATCGTCGTCATGGCGGCCAGCAGCACGAAGGCGCGCCGCGTATCGACCGGTGAGGGCGACATCGCCGTCTCTTCTTTCGGCTTTGCCTCTTTTCGGGCCGGACGGCCGGGAAGCACGAAAAGATAAAGCGGCAGCAGGATGAAGATTTGCAGACAGGCATAGGCGGCAAGCGTGCCGCGCCAGCCGAGATGCTGATCGGCAATGGTGGTGACCGGCAGGAAAACCGCCGCCGAAAGCCCGGTGAACAGCATCAGCAGCGTCAAAAGCCGGCCGCTTTCCGCGCCCACACGTTCCACCACGGCCGCATGGGCTGCCGTCGTCAGGCCGCAGGTGGCGGCAAAACCCATCACGGCCCAACCCAAGAGATAGCTCATTGCCCCGCCCGCGAGGGCGAGCACGGCAAAGCCGGCCGCGAAGAATACCGAACCGGCCGCCAGCACCGGCGCCGCGCCGTGGCGCATCAGCATTCTTCCAAGCAGCGGGCCGCACAGGGCGCTGATGGTCATCATGATCGTGAGGCCGGCGAAAACCACGCCGTTGGTGATGGCCAGTTCCTTACCGATCCGTGGCCCGAGGACGGCCAGCATATCGAAACCGCTACCCCAGCTCACGATCTGCCCGACTGCAAGCACGCCGATAAGGCGCGCGCGAGACGTCAGGGGGGCAGCGTCGGACATGGTGAGATCGCGGGGTGCGAGGTGCAGGAACGCTTTTGGTAGCAGGCCCTTCGCGACCCCGCAACAGCAATCGAGACGAAAGGAAACAACATGGTGGCGCAGAAGGGCAAGGACCTGCTGCTGAAGATCGACAATGCCGGTTCCTATGCAACCGTCGCGGGGCTGAGGACAAAGCGGCTGGCCTTCAATGCCCAGGCGGTCGATGTGACGGATGCCGAAAGTGCGGGGCGCTGGCGGGAGCTTCTTGCCGGCGCCGGCGTGCAGCGGGCATCGCTCACGGCCTCCGGCATCTTCAAGGATCAGGCGAGCGATGCGCTGGTGCGCGGCGCATTTTTTGCGGGCAGCATTCCCGGCTGGCAGATCGTCATTCCCGGTTTCGGCATCGTTACCGGGCCGTTCCAGATCGTGGCGCTCGAATATTCCGGCCGTCACGATGGCGAGGTGCAATTCGAGATCGCGCTGGAATCGGCCGGTCTTCTCACATTCGGAGCGCTGTGATGGCTGAGCGTCTGCGTTACGGGCGGGCGAACCGCCATCGCGGCGAGATCGAGGCGCTGATCGACGGCGAAAGGCGCGTTCTCTGCCTGACGCTCGGCGCTCTCGCCGAACTCGAAACCGCCTTTGCAGCCGACGACCTCACCGCGCTCGCCGAACGTTTCGCGAGCGGCCGCATGAAGGCGGTCGACATGGTAAGGGTGATCGGCGCGGGCCTGCGCGGCGCGGGCAATGTCTTTTCCGACGAGGATGTGGCCGCCGCCACGGTGGAAGGCGGCATTGCCGGCCATGCCGCCATCGTCGCCGATCTTCTGACTGCCACCTTCGGCGGCCTGAAAGGCGAGGCGCCACCGGACCCTTGAGCGCCGCAGCAGGCGAAGCGACGCCGCGCCCGTTCCCCTGGGAGGCGGCGATCCATGCCGGCTTCTGCCTGCTGCGGCTCTCCTCCGAAACCTTCTGGCGGCTGACCCCGCGGGAATTCTTCGCGATGACGGGCGGCAACGCCGTTCTCCGCGGCCCCGACCGTCAGGCGATGGAGGCGATGATGCGGCGGTTTCCCGATGGGTGACGGCGTCAGGGCATTTTTCGTGGGCGGCCGCCCTTGGCACCGTTCGCGCGACTGGCTGCTGCCTTGGCCGGAGAGCGGGATTGCCCGCCCTTGCGCTGCGTTTCCATGAATGTGCGGCTGCCGAAAATACCGTTCATCAGGCCGCTGATCGTATAATCGACATCGAGGGTTCCCCAATGCAGACCCGTCTCGCCGAGCAGTTCGACATCCGCAAGCTGTTCGGCGGTCGCGTCCTGCAAGCCTTCGAGCGCCCGCGCGGGAAACATGAAGCAGGCGCCGTTGGCGAAATCGACGATGACACGGGCCGAGGCCGTTTCGAAACGCACGGAAACCGGAATGGGGCGCTCGGCGCGCTCTTTTTGCCAGCGTTCCTTGGCGGCGGCGAGTTCGGCATCGCTGACCTCAACCATGATATCGTCTCCAGGTTTCCATAAACAGCTTCCGGTTTTCCTCGATGACGGCGACGGCGCGCCGCACATCCCGGTCCGACATGCCGCCCTGCGTGAGAACGACGAGGCTGACGATGTCGATACGGGCTTCACCCTCTCCATAAACATGAGCATGCGGCGGCTCGTGATCGGCAGTGTAGATGACAAAACGCATGCCATGCTGGCGGAGAACCGTGACCATGAGAACCATAACCCAAGAAGTTGGGTTTTAAAAGAGTGTGGGTTGAAGCAGCGGTTTTTGAGAGCTGTTTCAGCACCATGCATTCCCCAGTTGAATCAGAAAGGCAAGCGCGATGGCGGGCGAAGGATCAATGGCCGAGAACCGGGAAGAGGCGGAGGCGCTGTCCGAGGCGATGGGCGATCTTGAGCGCCGGTCCGAGCGGTTCGGGGCGGCCCTGAGCTCGGCCCTGCAGGCGGCGACGGCGGGCGGCAAAGGGCTGGACGATGTGTTGCGCGGGTTGGGGCAGCGGCTGTCCGGCATCGCACTCTCGGCCGGTCTGAAACCGCTTGAGGGCCTGATCGGCAATGCCGTCAGCGGGCTGTTGAACGGCGGCGGTTCGCTGTTCGCTTTTGCCGATGGCGGTGTGCCGGGACGCAGCATCACGCCCTTTGCCGATGGCGGCGTCGTTTCCAGCCCCGCCTTTTTTCCGATGGGCGGCGGGCTTGGTCTGATGGGCGAGGCGGGGGCGGAAGCGATCCTGCCGCTGAAGCGCGGTTCGGATGGCGCTCTCGGCGTTGCCGCACCGTCCGGCGGTGGCGGGGCGCAGATCGTCTTTAACGTGACGGCGACGGATGCTGCGAGCTTTCGGAAAAGCGAAGGCCAGATCGCGGCCATGCTGGCGCGCAGCGTCGGGCGCGGCCAGCGCGGATTGTGACGCACGCGCGTCCTCCCACGTTTCAAGACCATCGAAAAGAATCCAGGAACAATGACATGGCGGCATTTCATGAAGTGCGGTTTCCGCTGCGGCTCGCACTCGGGGTGAGCGGCGGGCCGGTGCGGCGGACGGACATCGTCAACCTGTCCAATGGCCGCGAAAGCCGCAATCAGCGTTGGAGGAACGCCAGACGCAGTTATGACGCCGGATCCGGTATCCGCTCCGTCGCCGATCTTTATGAGGTGCTCGCCTTTTTCGAGGCGCGACGCGGCGAACTTTACGGCTTTCGTTTTCGCGACCCGGTGGATTTCAAATCCTGCCCGCCGGGAGAGACGCCCGCCGCGACCGATCAGAGGATCGGCACCGGCGACGGCGTGACAGCGGGTTTTCAGTTGCGGAAGACCTATGCCGATGCGGGCGGCTCCTTCGTGCGGCGGATAGAAAAACCGGTCGAAGGTTCGGTCATGGTTTCGGTCGAGGGGGTGAAGGTCGAAGCGGCTGAGGTGGCGGTCGATCATGTAACCGGCATGATCGTGTTCCGTGCGGGGCGGGTGCCGCCCGCCGGCGCCGCGATCCGCGCCGGTTTCGAATTCGACGTGCCGGTCCGCTTCGGGATCGACCGTATCGACGTGAACCTGACCGCTTTCGAGGCGGGCCGTATTCCCTCCATTCCACTGATGGAAATCCTGCCATGAAAACCATTCCCGCCGCCCTTGCCGGGCATCTCGGGCAAGATGCGACGACCACATGCCATTGCTGGAAGGTGACACTGAAGGACGGTGCGATGATCGGTTTTACCGATCATGACGAGGCGATATCGTTTGCCGGCACCTCCTACCTTGCCGCCAGCGGCTTTTCGGCCAGCGATAGCGACGGCGAAACGGGGCTGGGCGCAGGCGCCGGGGAGGTGGCCGGCGGTTTTTCGAGCGAGGCGATTGCGGAGGGCGATCTGGCCGCCGGGCGTTTCGATGGGGCGAGGGTGGAGCTTTTCCTCGTCAACTGGCAGGCGCCTGACCAGCATGTGCTGCTGAACAGGCGCGAGATTGGCGAGGTGACGCGGGCCGGCGGGGCGTTTCGCGCCGAGCTGCGCAGTCTTGCCCATCGCCTCGGCCAGCCGCAGGGCAGGGTCTATGGGCGGCGCTGCGACGCCGCCCTTGGCGACAGGCGTTGCAGTGTCGATCTGGCGCGCTTTGCCGGGCATGGGCGCGTGGCGGCGGTGGACGCCTCGGGCGGCCTGCTCGTTTCCGGGCTCGATGCCTTTGCCGACGGTTTTTTCAGCCGGGGGAAGCTGCGTTTTCTGACCGGCCCGCTCGCCGGCAAGGGGTTCGATCTCGACGGGCAGGAGCGGCGTGACGGTGGCGTTCTTCTGTCCTTCTGGCTGCCGCCGGAACAGCCGCCTTTGCCGGGAGATGCGTTTTCCGTCACCGCCGGCTGTGACAAGAGCTTTGCCACCTGCCGGGCGAAATTCGCCAATCATCTGAATTTTCGGGGCTTTCCGCATCTGCCGGGGGCGGATTTCGCCTATTCCTATGCGGCGGGCGGCGAGAGCCATGACGGCGGGGCACTGTTTTCATGAGCGATCCCGGCGAAAGAGTGCTGGCGCTCGCCGAAGGCTGGATCGGCACGCCCTATCGGCATCAGGCCTCGTTGAAGGGTGTCGGCTGCGATTGCCTCGGCCTCATTCGCGGCATCTGGCGGGACCTTTACGGCCACGAACCGGAATTGCCGCCGCCCTATGCGCCCGATTGGGCCGAACGCGGCGGCGAGGACCGGCTGATGGCGGCGGCTAAACGCCATTTTCCGGCGGTGTCGGGCCTGGAAGAGGCAAGGTCGGGAGACCTGCTGCTGTTCCGCTGGCGGGCCGATGCCGCCGCCAAGCATCTCGGCATTCTGGCCGGTTCGCAGCATTTCATCCACGCCTATGAACAGGCGGCGGTGGTGCGTTCGGCGCTGGTGCCCGGCTGGCGGCGGCGCATCGCCGGCGTCTTCCGTTTTCCCGATCCCTGATTTTTCGAGGCAAGCATGGCGACAATCGTTTTTCAGGCGGCGGGCGCGGCACTCGGCGGCATTTTCGGTCCTTTGGGCGCGGTGATCGGCCGGGCGGCCGGGGCGCTGGCGGGCAATGCCATCGACCGCACGCTACTCTCGAACGGGCGGACGGTAACGGGCGCGCGGCTCTCGACCGCGCGCATTCCCGGCGCGGATGAGGGAGCGGCGATCAACCGGCTTTACGGCGCAGCACGGATCGGCGGCACGCTGATCTGGGCGACGCGCTTCGAAGAAAGCGTGGAGGTGGAGCGGCGCGGCGGCAAGGGCAATCGCGGCCCGAAAGTGGAGACCTTTCGGTATTTCGCCAGCTTTGCCATCGGCCTGTGCGAAGGCGAGGCGGCAAGGGTGCGGCGCGTCTGGGCCGATGGGCGGGAGATGGACCTGAGTGCCGTGGAGATGCGCTTTTATCCGGGCAGCGAGACGCAATTGCCCGATCCTTTGATCGAGGCGAAGCAGGGGGCGGGCAATGCGCCGGCCTTTCGCGGACTGGCCTATGTGGTGTTCGAACGCCTGCCGCTCGACGGGTTCGGCAACCGCATTCCGCTCATGCAGTTCGAAGTGGTGCGGCCGGTCGGCCGGCTGGAAAAATCCATCCGCGCCATCACCGTCATTCCGGGGGCAACGGAACATGGTTACGCCACTGCGCAGGTTTCCGAAAGGACGGGGATCGGCCAAAGCCGCATCATGAACCGCAACGGCCTGACCGCTTCGACCGACTGGGCTGCGGCGATCGACGAGTTGCTGGATCTGTGTCCCAATCTTGAGAGCGTGGCGCTGGTGGTAAGCTGGTTCGGCACGGATATGCGGGCGGGGGAATGCCGCATTCTGCCGGGCGTGGAAGTGGCCGGCCGGGATGGGGAAACCATGCCATGGTCCGTCGCCGGCCTTTCGCGCGATGAGGTGCATCCTGTCAGCCATCATGGCGGCGGCCCGGCCTATGGCGGCACGCCGAACGACGAAAGCGTGTTGCAGGCGATAGCCGATCTCAGGGCGCGCGGGCTTCGGGTGTGCCTTTACCCCTTCGTGATGATGGATGTTACCATCGGCAATGGTCTGCCGGACCCCTATGGCAAAGGCGAACAGGACGCCTATGCCTGGCGCGGGCGCATCACCTGCTTTCCCGCACCCGGCAGGGCCGGTTCTGCGGATCGCAGCGCGGGCGCAAGGGCGCAGGTTTCCGCCTTCTGCAACCGCGATGAAGGCTATCGCCGTATGGTGCTGCATTATGCGGCGCTGGCGGCCCGGGCTGGCGGGGTGGATGCTTTCCTGATCGGTTCGGAGCTGCGAGGGCTGACGGCGCTGAGAGACGAGAATGATGCCTTTCCCTTTGTCGAGGAACTGGTGCGGCTGGTTGGCGATGTGCGGGCGATATTGGGGCCGGCGGTGAAGCTGACCTATGCGGCGGACTGGAGCGAATATTTCGGCCACCAGCCGGCGGACGGTTCGGGCGACGTGTTCTTCCATCTCGATCCGCTCTGGGCGAGCCCGAATATCGACGCCATCGGCATCGACAACTATATGCCGCTTTCCGACTGGCGCGACGGGGATGCCGCAAACGGCAATCCCGACGGCATGACCGGCCCGGACGATGTGAGCGCCTTCCGCCGCGCGATCACGGCGGGAGAGGGGTTCGACTGGTATTATGCCAGCGATGCGGACCGCGCCGCGCGGCGGCGCACGCCGATTACCGACGGGTTGAAGGGCAAGCCGTGGGTGTTCCGTTACAAGGACTTGCGCAATTGGTGGGGAAACCTCCACTACGACCGGGTGCGGGGTGTGGAGAAAACCGTGCCCACGGCATGGGCGCCGCGCTCCAAGCCGGTCTGGTTCACCGAACTCGGTTGCCCGGCGGTGGACAAGAGCGCGACGCGGCCCAATGTCTTTCCTGATCCGAAATCGGCGGAAAACGCTTTTCCCTATTTTTCCCGCCGCAACCGCGCCGACAGCCAGCAGCGACGGTTTCTGGAGGCGCATCTCGACCATTGGGGAAAGGGCGATGCGGCGATGGTCGATGCAAGCCGGGTCTATCTGTGGACCTGGGATGCACGGCCCTTTCCGGCCTTTCCGCAGAATAGCGCGGCCTGGAGCGATGGGGCGAACTGGCGCACCGGCCACTGGCTGAATGGGAGGCTGGGCACGGCAACGCTCGCCGATGCCATCGCCGCCATCCTCACCGATCACGGCTTTTCAGACTTCGATGTTTCCGCCGTCAGCGGCGATCTGGGAGGTTATGTGCAGGGAGACGTGACCTCCGCCCGCAACCTCTTGGAGCCGCTGATGGCGGCGTTTCAGGTGGATGTGACGGAAGATGGCGGAACCCTGCGCTTCCGCTCCCGCAATACGGCGGTCTTGCCGGTCCGGGATATTGCCGTGCTGGCCGATCTGGAAGACGAGCCGCTCTGGTCGGAAAATCGCGGCCATGACAGCGATTTCGCGGCTGAAGCCGTGCTGACCTCTTTCAACCCCACGCTGGATTACGAGCAGGCAAGTGTACGGTCCCGGCGCATCGACAATGCCGGCAGCCGGGTGATGCGGCTCGATCTTAACGCTGCCCTGCCTGCGGAAACGGCGGAGGCCGCCGTCGAGGCGTTGTTGCGCGACAACCGGCAGGCGCGGCGCAGCCTGCGCTTTGCTCTGCCGCCTTGCGATATCGCGCTTGAACCGGGTGATTGTATCCGCCTGCCGGAAGGGACCTTTCCGCAGGCGCCGGCAGGGCGGTTTCTGGTCAGCCGGATCGAGGACGGCGCGGTGCGGCAGGTGGAGGCGCGGGCCTTTTCCGCTGCCTTTCCGGTCTTTGCCGGCGGCGCGGAGGAACGGCGCAGCAGCGGCGCAAGCGGAGCCGAAGGTTTCGCGCCGGAAGTGCTGTTTCTCGATCTGCCCTACCATGACGGCACCGCGCCGGAGGATTCGGCGCGGAGTGCGGCGCTTGCAAAGCCCTGGCGGCCAATCATCATTTCCGCGTCGCCGGGCAGTGAAGGTTACCGGCAGCGCGTGCTGCTGGACCGGTCGGCGATGATCGGCGCGCTGGCAATGCCGCTGACATCAGGTCCTTCCGGCCGCTTCGACCGGAAAAACACAATCCTCATCGATCTGCCCTTCGGCGAGGTATCGTCGGCCGGGGAGCTTTCGGTGCTGAATGGCGAGAACCGTCTCGCCATCAAGGCGGCGAACGGTGTGTGGGAAATCGTCGCCTTCGCAAAAGCCGAGGAAATCGCACCCTCGCGCTGGCGGCTCTCCGCTCTTCTGCGGGGACTGGCGGGCACGGAAGACGCGCTCGCCGCGGGCGCGCCGAAAGGTGCGCCGGTGGTGGTGCTGGATGCGGCGGTGCAGCCGCTCGGTCTTGCCGCGAGCGAGCGCGGGCGACGCCTGAACTGGATCGCGGAAGCGGCCGGAATGGCGGGCGCGCCGAGCGGTCCGTTTGCCTTCGAGGGCGGCCTGCGGGCGCTGACACCGCTCGCGCCGGTGCATCTTGCCGCCGAGCGGCGCGGCGACGGCGTTTTCATCAGGTGGAAACGACGGGGCCGGGTGGAGGCCGATGGCTGGGATGCGAGCGACATTCCGCTGGACGAGCCCCTCGAGCTTTATCGCATCGAGGTGCTGGACGGCGAGACCGTGCGGCGCATGGCGGAGGTTTCGCAACCCTTCTGGTTTTACCCCGCCGCAGACGAACTCACAGATTTCCCGGCATTGCGGGATCACATTTCCGTGCGTGTCCGAATGCTCGGCCGTGCGGTGCCTTCGGGCGTGGTGGCGCAGGCCACCCTCCCGATCTGACATGTGCCTGAAAAACAACGCAAAGGACGAGACTATGGACAGTACCAAAGCATGGTATCAATCGCGCACGATCTGGGGCGCTCTGGTTGCGGTTTTCGCACCGCTTTTCAGCATCGCAGGCCTTGATCTGCCCGCCGGTCTGCAAGGAGAACTGGCGGACGGGCTGGTGACGGTTGCGGGCGGAATCGGTGGTCTGGTCGCACTTTACGGCCGCCTTTCGGCGACCAGCGCCATTCGCTGACAGCACCCGCGACAACGCCGTTCCCGCCTGGCGCCCACGCGGCGGGGGCGGCATTCATTTGCCATTCAGACGCTTTGCGCTACATATTCGGTCACAATACGGTTCGAGACGCACCCGGTTTTTTGGAAGTTTGTAGAATGGCATCACCTCTCATCATCGCGACGCTTGCAGCCGGGCTTTCCGGTTTCACGGCGCCCGAGGCTGATCTGCAGGGCCATTACATTCTGGCGGCGAGCGATTGCGGCGCAGCCGTCGCCCGCGTCGTGCGCGAAACCGGCGGTCAGCTGCTTTCGGTCTATCCTTCCGGTGACGGTCAGTCCTGTGTCGTCACCGTTCTCGTCCAGGGCAATGGCGAACGCCCGCGCAAGGTGACGATGCGCGTGCCGATGTAGCTTGCCCGCATCGCCGAAATATCGGAAAACAATCCGACACATTTAGCATGACCGGCGACGCGCCTGCGGGCCGGGATACAGGAAAGGGCGGACAATGCGTATTCTCGTTGTTGAGGACGATGCCAATCTCAATCGTCAGCTGACCGATGCGCTGAAAGAAGCCGGTTATGTTGTCGATCAGGCATTCGACGGCGAGGAAGGCCATTATCTCGGCGATACCGAGCCCTATGACGCCATTGTTCTCGATATCGGCCTGCCGCAGCTCGATGGCATCACCGTCGTTGAAAAATGGCGTGCGGCCGGCAAGGCCATGCCGGTGCTCATCCTCACCGCCCGCGACCGCTGGAGCGACAAGGTTGCCGGTATCGACGCCGGTGCCGATGACTATGTGACGAAGCCTTTCCATGTGGAAGAAGTGCTTGCCCGCGTGCGCGCGCTCATCCGCCGCGCCGCCGGCCATGCTTCGTCCGAACTGGTGTGCGGCCCGGTCCGGCTCGACACCAAATCCTCCAAGGCCACCGTCAACGGCACGACGCTGAAACTCACCTCGCACGAGTTCCGGCTCCTGTCCTATCTCATGCACCACATGGGCGAGGTCGTCTCGCGCACGGAGCTGGTCGAACACATGTACGATCAGGATTTCGACCGCGATTCCAATACCATCGAGGTGTTTGTCGGCCGTCTGCGCAAGAAGCTCGGGGTTGATCTGATCGAGACGATCCGTGGTCTCGGTTACCGGATGCAAGCGCCGGCAGATGCGAAGTAATTCCCTCACCGCCCGCGTTCTGCTGCTCGCCTCGCTCTGGTCGGTGCTGGCGCTGGTGGTGATCGCCGTCGTGATCTCGACGCTTTACCGGCAGGGTGTGGAGCGCAGCTTCACCGATCTTCTGAGGGCGCAGCTTTATAACGTCATCAATTCCGTGACGATTTCCAACGAGAATACGCTGGCCGGCAGCCCGCAGCTCGGCGATCTGCGCTTTTCGCAGCCCGATACCGGCTGGTACTGGGTTGTTGAGCCGCTCGGCAATTTCCAGACCGCGCCGCTGGTGTCATCGTCGCTCGGCGTCTCCACCCTGCCGGTGCCGAGCATTCTCGATGCGCCCTTCGACAATCGCTATGAGCGCTTTTATGCCGTCACCGACGAGGCCGGCAATCAGGTGCGCGTGGCGGAAACGGAAGTGGTGCTGGATGGCGAAGGCCGCGCCGCGCGTTTCCGTGTCTCCGGCAATCTGAACGTCGTGGAAGACGATGTGCGCGATTTCTCCAACAGCCTTTATCTGGCGCTCGCCGTTTTCGGTGTCGGCAGTCTCGTCGTCAACGGCCTTGCCATTCTCTACAGTCTGCGACCGCTCGATCAGGCTCGCGTGGCGCTCGGCAAGATCAGGGGCGGGGAGGCGGAAAGCCTCGAAGGTGAATTCCCGCGTGAAATCCAGCCGCTCGCCAATGAGGTCAATGCGCTGATCGACAGCAATCGCCGCCTGGTGGAGCGCGCCCGCATGCAGGTCGGCAATCTCGCGCATTCGCTGAAGACGCCGATCGCCGTTCTTCTGAACGAGGCCCGCACGCTGGAGCCGCAGCATGGCGATCTGGTGCGGGCGCAGGCGGACGCCATGCAGGCGCAGGTGCAATCCTATCTCTCCCGCGCCCGCATCGCCGCCCAGCGCGGCTCCATCCTTGCCCGCGTGGAAGCGGAGCCGGCGCTGGAGCGGCTGGTGCGCGTGATGCGCCGCCTGAACCCCGACAAGCAGTTCGTGCTGAATTTCGAGCAACCCGGCGCCGTCCTCGGTATGGAGCAGCAGGATCTGGAAGAGGTCGTCGGCAATCTTCTGGAAAATGCCGCGCGTTTTGCGCAGACGCGCGTGGTCATCACGCTTGCGACCGGCACGCACCCATCCTCCGATGCGGAAATTGCCCGTCGCTCCTGGGTGGAGCTGACGGTGGAGGATGACGGGCCGGGGCTTGAGCCGGAACAGATCAGCGAAGCGATGAAGCGCGGGCGGCGGCTGGACGAGAGCCGGCCGGGTACGGGCCTCGGATTGTCGATCGTTTCCGAGGTGGTGTCAGAGTACCATGGCCGCTTTTCGCTGTCGCGCAGCGCCATCGGCGGGCTGAAAGCCGATCTGATTTTGCCGGGCCTTTCGAAAGAGCTTGCGTGAGGCAAGAAAAAAGGCAAGAAATTCAATGGCACTATATTGGGTGCGATGCGGTAAAAAAGAGGACAGGGTTTGGTTGACGTGTATGATGGCTGCCGCTCCGTGACAATGCGTTCGCTGGTGTCACGCCCGGCACTTCTCTCGATCCTGTGTGTATCGATGCTGAGCGCCTGCACCACCACGGGCACCCGCCCGGCGGGCGGCGGCCTGTTCGGCCGTTCATCGCAGCCTTCGACGCCGTTCCTTGCCAATCTGGAAGGCGGCATTGTCGGGAGAAGCGGCGTGCAGCTCGACAGGGGTGACCAGACCAAGGCGCTGGAAGCCGAATACAAGGCGCTGGAAACGGCCCCGGTCGGCACGCCTGTGTCGTGGACCGGCGATGACGCCAAGGGGCAGGTGGTCGCCAATGCGCCCTATCAGGTCGGCAACCAGAATTGCCGGCAATATTCCCACACCCTGACCGTCGACGGACGCGAAACCAGGGCGCGCGGCGCAGCCTGCCGCAATGCCGATGGAAGCTGGTCGCCGCTAACTTAAAATAGTTTGACGTAAATCAAGGTCACGGACCTTTTGCGATGACAAGAAGAGGCATGGCGGTGCAGCCGGGAAATGGCCTGCGGTGCGGCGTGATGTCTCAAATTCACGTCATCCCCGCGCTTCATGTTTCCATGTGCCGCGCATTCGAGTAATTGAGCCTTATGTTCTGGATTGTCGTTGCGATATTGACGGCGGCTGTCGCCATCGTCCTGATGTACCCGCTGATGCGGAAGACCGAGGCGTCGCAGACGCGCCGCGACGGTGAGGTCGCCGTTTATCGCGATCAGCTGGCCGAACTGGACCGCGAACGCGCCGCCGGCCTGATCGGCGACACCGAGGCGGATTATGCCCGCGCCGAAATCGGCCGTCGGCTTCTCGCCGCCGCCGAAGCGGAAGAGCAATCCGGCAAAGAAACCCGGCCGCGCCGGCACAATCTCGCCGCCAGCCTCATCACGGTTCTGCTGCCCGCGCTCGGTCTCTGTCTTTACATCTGGAACGGCAGTCCGGAGGTGCCGGACATGCCGCTCGAGGCGCGTCTTGAAAAGCCCGGCAACGACATGAACCTGCTGGTCGCCCGGGCGGAACGGCATCTGGCGCAGAACCCGGAGGACGGCGCCGGCTGGGATATCCTCGCGCCGATCTATTTCAAGACATTGCGGCTTGGTGATGCCGAGCTTGCCTATCGCAACGCGCTTCGTATTCTGGGACCGAGCCCGGAACGGCTGACGGGCCTTGGCGAAACGCTGGTGGCCGGCAATGACGGCATCGTCATCGAGGCCGCGCGGGATGCGTTTGCGCAGGCCGAAGAGCTAAAACCTGGCAATCCGCGCGCCCGCTTCTATCTGGCGCTGTCGCTGGAACAGGCCGGCAAGGCCGAGGAAGCGCGCGCCGCCTTCACCGCGCTGGCGGCCGATGCACCGGCCGGCGCGCCGTGGCTGCCGCTGGTGCGCGAACATATCGCCCGGACCGGCGGCGCGGCGACCCCTGCCGCACCCGGCCCGACCGCTGAGGACATGGCGGCGGCAAAAGACATGACGGCTTCTGACCGGCAGGCGATGATCGAGGGCATGGTGTCGAGCCTCGACGCCAAGCTGAAGGAAAACCCGGCCGATTTTGAAGGCTGGATGCGGCTTGTCCGTGCCTATTCCGTGCTGAAGAACGAAGCCAAGGCCGGAGAGGCTCTGCGGGCGGGGCTGAAGGCCTTCCCGCCGGAGGGCGAGCAGGGCCGCCAACTTCTGGCGCTGGCCAAGGAACTGGGCGTTTCCGCCGGACCGATCCGCATGAGCGGGCAGCAGGATGCCGCGCCGCAGGGAGTGACGCAATGACCCGCAAACAGAAACGCCTGGCGATCATCGGCGGCGGCATGAGCTTCATCGTTGCAGCCGTGCTGCTGGTCATGTTCGCCTTCGGTCAGTCCATTGCCTATTTCTACATGCCGGCCGATCTGGAGAAAACGCCCGTCAACCCCGGCACCCGCATCCGTCTCGGCGGGCTGGTGGCGGAAGGCTCGATCAAGCGCGGCGAGGGCCGCACGGTGAGCTTCACGGTGACCGACGGTGAAGCGAACGTGCCGGTCAGCTATACCGGCATCCTGCCCGATCTTTTCCGCGAAGGGCAGGGCGTGGTGACCGAAGGCATGTTCGATGCCGCGACCCACGGTTTCGTTGCCGACAGCGTGCTGGCCAAGCACGACGAGAACTACATGCCGAAGGAAGTGGCAGACCGGCTGAAGGACAAGGGCCTGTGGCAGCATGCGGGGGAAGGCGAAGAACCCGCCGCCGCAACGCCAACGGCCAGCGCAACTTCTTCCGACAAGACCGGAGCGACCAGATGATCAACGAGATCGGCCATTATGTTCTGGTTCTGGCGCTCGGTGTGGGGCTTATCGTCTCGACGCTGCCGGTCATCGGCGCGCGCCGCAACGACCGGGCGCTGATGGATGTCGCCTCGCTCGGCTCGGTCCTGATGTTCCTGCTGGTCGCCTTCTCCTTCGCGGCGCTGACGCGGGCTTATGCCGTCTCGGATTTTTCCGTGCGCAATGTCTGGGAAAACTCCCATTCGCTAATGCCGATGATCTACAAGCTGACCGGCGTTTGGGGCAACCACGAAGGCTCCATGCTGCTGTGGCTGCTCATCCTCGTGTTTTTCAGCGCGCTCGTCGCCGCCTTCGGCCGCAACCTGCCGGAAACGCTCAAAGCCAATGTGCTTGCGGTGCAGGCATGGATTTCGGTCGCCTTCCTGCTGTTTATCCTGCTCACCTCCAACCCGTTCCTGCGGCTGGAGCCGGTGCCCGCCGAGGGGCAGGACCTCAATCCCATTCTTCAGGATTTCGGCCTCGCCATCCATCCGCCGCTGCTTTACCTCGGTTATGTCGGCTTTTCCGTCTGCTTCTCCTTTGCCGTTGCGGCGCTGCTGGAAGGACGCATCGACGCCGCCTGGGCGCGCTGGGTGCGGCCATGGACACTCGCCGCATGGACCTTCCTGACCGCCGGCATCTCCATGGGCTCCTACTGGGCCTATTATGAACTCGGCTGGGGCGGCTGGTGGTTCTGGGATCCGGTGGAAAACGCTTCCTTCATGCCGTGGCTTGCCGGAACCGCGCTGCTGCATTCGGCGCTCGTCATGGAAAAGCGTGAGGCGCTGAAGATCTGGACTGTGCTTCTGGCGATCATGACCTTTTCGCTGTCGCTGCTCGGCACCTTCCTCGTCCGCTCCGGCGTGCTCACCTCGGTCCACGCTTTCGCTACTGATCCGAGCCGCGGCATCTTCATTCTCGGCATCCTGACCGTCTTCATCGGCGGCGCCTTCGCGCTCTTTGCATGGCGTGCACCTTCCCTGAAGGCCGGTGGCCTGTTTGCGCCGATCTCGCGCGAAGGGTCGCTTGTCCTCAACAACCTCATCCTGACGGTCTCGACCGCGACCGTGCTGATCGGCACGCTTTACCCGCTCATTCTGGAAACGCTGACGGGCGAAAAAATCTCGGTCGGCGCGCCTTTCTTCAACCTCACCTTCGGTCTGCTGATGATCCCGATCCTGATCGTCACGCCTTTTGGACCGATGCTCGCCTGGAAGCGCGGCGATCTTCTCGGAGCCTTCCAGCGGCTTTATGTGGCGGCAGCGCTTGCAGCCCTTGCCGGGCTGACGCTCTGGTACATCGAAAATGGCGGTCCGGTGCTGGCCGCACTCGGCATCGCCGCCGGTTTCTGGCTGATCTTCGGCGCTTTCGCCGATCTCTGGTATCGCGCCAATTTCGGCAAGCTCGCCTTCGGTATCGCGTTTCGCCGCCTGAAGGGCCTGCCGCGTTCGGCCTTCGGCACGGCGCTGGCGCATATGGGGCTTGGCATCACCGTGCTCGGCATCGTCATCGTCACCACTTTCGAGACCGAGACGGTCCTGGAAATGAAAGAGGGCATGGCGGCGGAAGCGGGCGGTTACAGCCTGACCTTCGATGGCGTCCGCCACGCCGTCGGCCCGAATTTTACCGAGGATCGCGGCCATTTTACCGTGCGCAAGGCGGGGGTGGAGGTGGCCGATGTCTGGTCGTCCAAGCGGCTCTATACCGCGAGGCGCATGCCGACGACGGAAGCCGGCATCCTGACCTTCGGCCTCAGCCAGCTTTATGTCTCGCTGGGTGACCCCATGGCCGATGGCGGCATGGTGGTGCGCATCTGGTGGAAACCCTTCATCCTGTGCATCTGGGGCGGCACGCTGTTCATGATGGCGGGCGGTTTTATCTCGCTCTCCGACAGACGGTTGCGGGTCGGAGCGCCGAATCGCAAGGCGAAGCCGGTGCGGGCTGCAATGCCGGAGGCGGCGGAATGAGTGCGGCCTTGTTCCGGGGAACAGGAATGAGGGAGAGAGTGGCAAGGCTCGCTCTTATTCTCACCCTCATCTTCGCAGCAGCCTCTCCGGCCTTCGCGTTCAATCCGGACGAAGTGCTGAAAGACCCCGTGCTGGAGCAGCGCGCCCGCAACCTCACGTCTCAGCTCCGCTGCATGGTCTGCCAGAACCAGTCCATCGACGACAGCAATGCCGAGCTGGCGCGTGACCTGCGGGTTCTGGTGCGCGAACGGCTGGTCGAGGGCGACAGCGACAAGGCCGTCATCGATTATGTCGTGTCGCGTTACGGCGAGTTCGTGCTCCTGAAACCGCGTCTCAGCCTGCGCACCGTGCTTTTGTGGGGCGCGCCCATCGGTCTCACCCTTGCGGGAATTTTCGCCGTCTTCGTGTTTTCGCGCCGTCGCGCAAGCCAGGAACAGCCGCAGAAACTGAGCGCGGACGAAGAGATGAGAATTCGCAATCTCATTGAAAAATAACCGTTTTTCATTTTTCCCCACGGTTCTTTTTCAACATTACGGATTTTTCATTCGTCAGACACTTCGCCGTAAGGTGTCGCCTCCTATATCTTCATCATCCACCGCTTCCCCGGTCAAACGGGCTCCAGTCTGAATGAAGAAAGAAGGTACACCATGTCTCATTCGCAAAACGGCCATTCCTCGCTGAAGACGGCCTCGCTGAAGACGGCTTTGAAGGCCACGACCGTTGGCGGCCTTGCGGCGCTGATGCTTTCCACCGGCATCGCCGCACCGATCCTCCATTCGTTTGCCGCCCCCGTCGAGGTGACTGCGCCGCAGGTTCCGAGTTTCGCCAATGTGGTCGATGCGGTATCGCCTGCCGTCGTCTCCGTTCGCGTGCAGTCCAACGTGCAGCCCGCTTCCGATGATAGCAGCAATTTCTCCTTCAATTTCGGTGGCCGTGGCCTCGACCAGCTGCCGGACGACCATCCGCTGAAGCGCTTCTTCAAGGAATTCGGCGGCCCCAACCAGGATCGCTCCGACCGTGGCCCGAACCGCCACCGTGACGGCAAGGGTCCGCTGCGCCCCGTCGCTCAGGGCTCCGGCTTCTTCATTTCCGAAGACGGTTACATCGTCACCAACAACCACGTCGTCGATGACGGCTCCGCCTATACGATCGTGATGAATGACGGTACCGAACTCGATGCCAAGCTCGTCGGCCGCGATCCGCGCACCGATCTGGCGCTGCTGAAGGTCGATGTGAACCGCAAGTTCACCTATGTCCAATTTGCCGATGACAGCAAGATCCGCGTTGGTGACTGGGTTGTCGCCGTCGGCAACCCCTTCGGTCTTGGCGGTACGGTGACATCCGGCATCATCTCGGCCCGCGGCCGCGATATCGGCTCCGGCCCCTATGACGACTACCTGCAGATCGACGCCGCCGTGAACCGTGGTAACTCGGGCGGTCCCGCCTTCAACCTCAACGGTGAAGTCGTCGGCATCAACACCGCCATCTTCTCGCCTTCCGGCGGCAATGTCGGCATCGCCTTCGCCATTCCGGCATCGGTCGCCAAGGACGTGATCGCCGACCTGCAGAAGGACGGCAAGGTGGAACGTGGCTGGCTCGGCGTGCAGATTCAGCCCGTCAGCAAGGATATCGCCGAATCGCTCGGCCTTTCCGAAGCCAGCGGCGCGCTCGTCGTTTCGCCGCAGGCCGGCTCGCCGGGCGACAAGGCCGGTATCAAGCAGGGCGACATCATCACCGCCGTCAATGGCGAGCCCGTCAAGGATGCCCGCGACCTGTCGCGCCGCATCGGCGGCATGGCGCCCAACACCAAGGTTGAAATCTCGCTGTGGCGCGGCGGCAAGTCGCAGCCTGTCACGGTAACGCTCGGCGATCTCGCCAGCGACGATGCTTCCAAGGCGACGCCTGCCCAGAACGACGACAAGGGCAGCCAGTCCTCCAGCGAAAAGGTGCTCTCCAGCCTCGGCCTGACGGTTGCGCCCGCCGATGACGGCAACGGCCTTGCCATCACCGATGTCGACCCCGACAGCGATGCCGCCGCCCGTGGCCTGAAGACGGGTGAGAAGATCACCTCGGTCAACAACCAGCAGGTCGCTTCCGCCGCCGATATCGAGAAGATCCTTGAACAGGCCAAGAAGGACGGACGCTCCAAGGCGCTGTTCCAGATCCAGACGGACGATGGCAGCCGCTTCATCGCTTTGGATATCGACCAGGGTTGATAGGCTGAAAGGCGATGCCGGTTCTTTCGGGAGCCGGCATCGTATCCCGCTCTTGAGATGGGGCGGTTGAGCATGGCAGGGCGCTACGGCCCGCTTCTTCTCCCCGCCGGGGAAGAATAAGCGGCAACCACTCACTCCACAGGCGGTCGCCCCGTCTTGAAGCCAGATAACGCCAAAGACCAGGTCTTCGGAGGAAACCTCATGGAAAACAAGGTTCAGGAAATGTCTGTCGCATCTGTTTCCGGTTGTGCGGAAAAGGGCGAGGGCGCTATTGTCCCGCACATGAAGATTCTTGTCATTGAAGACGACCTCGAGGCTGCGGCCTATATGACCAAGGCGTTCCGCGAAGCCGGGATCGTCGCCGACCATGCGAGCGACGGTGAGAGCGGCCTGTTCATGGGCTGCGAGAACGCTTACGACGTGATGGTGATCGACCGCATGTTGCCGCGCCGCGACGGACTTTCCGTCATCAGCGAGCTGCGCCGCCGCGGCATCGAGACGCCGGTTCTGATCCTTTCCGCGCTGGGGCAGGTGGATGACCGCGTCACCGGCCTGCGCGCCGGCGGCGATGATTATCTGCCGAAACCCTATGCCTTTTCCGAATTGCTCGCCCGCATCGAGGTGCTGGGCCGCCGCAAGGGCAAGCCCGAGCAGGACATGATCTACCGGGTCGGCGATCTCGAACTCGACCGGCTCTCCCACGACGTCCGCCGCAACGGCAAGGAAATCCTGCTGCAGCCGCGCGAATTCCGCCTGCTCGAATATCTGATGAAGAATGCCGGTCAGGTCGTGACCCGCACCATGCTTCTCGAAAACGTCTGGGACTATCATTTCGACCCGCAGACCAATGTCATCGACGTGCATGTCTCGCGCCTGCGCTCGAAGATCGAGAAGGACTTCGAGAAGCCGCTTCTAAAGACCATTCGCGGCGCCGGTTACATGATGAAGGACGAGGGCTGATTGGCGAAAATGGCCCGCCTCAGAATAGTGTTCCGGTCGACAGCGGTGCGCCTTTCGGCGCTCTATATTTTGCTGTTTGCGCTCTGCGCCGCCTTCCTGGTCTTTTATGTCACTGCCCTTTCCGAACGGCTGCTGAACCAGCAGACGCGTGACGCCGTCTTGCAGGAAGTCTCGGATGTGCAGCGCATCTATAATCGCGGCGGCATCAACCCGCTGCTGCGAATGATGGAACGCCGCGCCCGCCAGCCGGGGGCGAGCCTTTACGTCATCGCCGGGCCGAATGGCGAAATCCTTGCCGGCAACGTCGCTTCGGTGCAGCCGGGCGTTTTCGACAAGGAAGGCTGGACCGGTTTTCCTTTCCGTTACGAGCGTTACTCCGAAAGCGGCGACAGCGTGCAGCATCTGGCCACCGCCAATGTCTTCATGCTGGACAATGGCCTGCGCATCCTGATTGGCCGCGACCTCGGCGAACCCACCAAGTTCCGGGCGCTGGTGCGCAATGCGCTGATGGTGGCGCTCGCCATCATGGGCGGCGGCGCGCTGCTCATCTGGTTCGGCATCGGCCGCAACGCGCTGAAACGCATCGACCGCATGTCGGCGGCGACCAAGAAGATCATGGCGGGCGACCTTTCGCAGCGACTGCCGCAGGGCCGCTCCGGCGATGAATTCGACCGCCTGTCCGGCTCGCTCAACGCCATGCTCGGCCGCATCGAAAAGCTGAATGAAGGCCTGCGGCAGGTCTCCGACAATATCGCCCATGATCTGAAGACGCCGCTGACGCGGCTGCGCAACAAGGCGGCCGCAGCGCTTGACGACAATGACGAGACGAAACGGCGCGCAGCGCTTGAAGGCATCATCGCCGAATCCGACCAGCTTATCCGCACCTTTAACGCGCTCCTGATGATTTCCCGCGTCGAGGCCGGCTCAATTGCAGCAGAAATGACCGATGTGGACGTCTCGGCGATTGCCGCCGACAGCGCCGAACTCTACGAGCCGGTGGCCGAGGATGCCGGGCTTGTGCTGGAGGCCGAAATAGAGGCTGACCTTTCGGTAAAGGGCAACCGCGAGCTGATCGGCCAGGCGCTCTCCAACCTCATCGACAATGCCATGAAATATGCCTGCGAGGGCGAAGGCGATAAAAAACTCGTTGTACGTCTGGCAAGGGAACCGGAGGCCATCGTGCTCTCCGTCGCCGATAACGGCCCCGGCATTCCCGCCGAGAAACGCGGCGAGGTGCTGAAACGCTTCGTCAGGCTGGATGAAAGCCGCTCGAAACCCGGAACCGGGCTCGGCCTGTCGCTGGTGGAGGCCGTGATGGAGCTGCATGGCGGATCGCTGACGCTGTCGGACACGGATGCCACGAATGCCGCCTGTCCGGGGCTGACCGTTTCGATGGTGTTTCCCCTTCCGAAACCCTGATGCGTCTCGTACGAACCCGGCATGGTACATAACAGTCAAACCGCGCCGGTAAAACAGGGTCGAATTTTGCAGGAATGCGTGGCGTCAGAGACGCCTGCAATCTGTCCTGTGACGCAAGCGTTCGTAACCAATGGTGATCACCGATGTTTGCGTGGAAACTCCTCGAAAAATAACTGTCTTTTGCGATTGAATTGACAGATGATCGGAAGAATATTCGTCTGGATTATTGCTGAACTTCATAGGTCGGTTTGATGTGATCGACAAAAGGACTTGCGACGGATGGCAGGCACAATTCCCTTGGCCGTCGACCGGCATCACCCGATCATCCTCTTCGATGCCGAATGTGTGTTGTGTTCCGTGAATGCGCAATTCGTTCTGCGGCATGACAGGCGGGGATACTTCCGGCTCGCATCCATGCAGGGAGAAGCGGGGGCGGAAATCTATCGGCGTCATGGCATGGACCCGAAAAATCCGGTCAGCCTGCTGGTCGTGGATGGCGACAGGGTGCGGCAGGACAGCGATGCCGTGTTGAGCATCTATGAAGCGCTTGGCATGCCCTGGCTGCTGCTGGGCGTCCTGCGCATCGTTCCCGCATTCCTGCGCGATCCCGTCTATCGTTATGTCGCCCGCCATCGATACCGATGGTTCGGAAAACGCGAAGAATGCTGGGTAGCGCCGCCGGAGTACCGGGAGAGAATCCTTTGACCATGGCAATGGCCCCCCGTTCAGGTAAACCGGGCAGTGGCACAGAGGCGTCGGCAGGGTAATGAAAATATTGATCCTCGGTGGTTATGGTGTGTTCGGCGGTCGACTGGCGGAACTGCTTGCCGATATGTCCAGCCTTGAAATTCTCGTCTGCGGCCGCAGCCGCGCACGGGCGGAGGCCTTTTGCGCAGCCTGGCGCGGACAGGCGCAATTGCGCCCGCTGATGCTCGATCGCCGCGATATCGCGGACGCCCTGCGCATCCACAAGCCCGATCTTGTCGTCGATGCATCGGGGCCTTTCCAGACCTATGGCAGCGCATGTTACGGCGTGATAACGGCATGCATCGACGCTGGAATAGACTATCTCGATTTCGCCGATGCCGCCGATTTCGTTTTCGGCGTCAGCCAATTCGACGAGCGGGCAAAAGCCGCCGGTGTTTTCGTCCTGTCGGGCGTCAGCAGTTTTCCCGTCCTGACGGCCGCCGTTCTGCGCGAAATGGAAAGGGCCATGGACATTCTCGCCGTCGAGGGCGGAATAGCGCCGTCTCCTTATGCCGGGATCGGCCTAAACGTCATGCGGGCGGTCGTGGGTTATGCCGGCGCGCCGGTAAAACTCTGGCGGCATGGCGGGCCGTCGCATGGCGTCGGCCTTGCGGAAAGCAGGCGCTTCACCGTTGCCGTGCCCGGCAGGCTGCCGTTGCGCAATATTCACTTTTCGCTGGTCGATGTGCCGGATTTACAGGTGATTCCACCGGAACACCCGTCGATGACCGATATATGGATGGGGGCCGGTCCCGTGCCGGAGTTTCTGCACCGCACGTTGAACCTTCTGGCGAAAGCGCGGGCGCGGTTCGGCCTTCCCTCATTCGCGCCGCTATCGCCGCTGTTTCATGCCGTGCTGAACCGGATGCGCTTTGGCGAACATCGCGGCGGCATGTTCGTCCGCGCGCAGGGGCGTGCAGCGGGCAGGCCGATGGAGATGAGCTGGCATTTGCTGGCCGAAGGCGATGATGGCCCCTACATCCCCTCCATGGCTATCGAGGCCCTTGTCCGCAAGATGCTGAGCGGCGAGCGCCCGCTGCCCGGCGCACGCGCTGGTACGGATGCGCTGAACCTTGCCGATTACGACCGGCTTTTCCGCAGCAAGACGATCTACACGGGGTTCCGCCGCGAGGAACCCGACGTCCCGCTGTTCCGCCAGCTTCTCGGCCCGGCCTTCGATGACTTGCCGCCGCGGCTGCGGGAACTGCACGACAGCAAGGCTCCGCGACAATGGAGCGGGGTCGCCGAGATACGCCGCGGACAGGGCATGCTGGCCCGCATGGTTTCCGCGCTCGTCGGCTTTCCGCAGGCGGGAAAGCAGATTCCCGTCAGGGTCACCTTCAGGCCGGAAAAGGGCAAGGAGCGCTGGACGCGGAATTTCGGCGGGCGGCGCTTCTCGTCCACACAGTCGGCCGGCATGGGCAAGGATCAATATCTGCTGGCGGAGCGCTTCGGCGTCGTTACCGTCGCTCTGGCGCTGGTGCTCGATGGCGGCCGGCTGGCTCTCATCCCCCGGCGATGGCATCTTCTGGGCGTACCGCTGCCCGGCTTTCTTCTGCCGAAGGGTCAGAGTTTCGAGTCAGAGGAAAACGGCCGCTTCCACTTCGATGTGGAAATTTCTCTGCCCTTCATCGGTCTCGTCGTCGCTTATAAGGGCACGCTGGAACCGGCCGCCGGTTCTGTGGACCATCGCGGCCCCGGTGAAACGCCTTGCGGCGCTTCACCGGGTGAGGAGGCGTGAGGGCAGGGACGCCTTTCCTCATTGGGGACGTGCCGGAGCGCGCATCCGTGGCCGCGCGGTTCTCCTGCTCGCGGTTCAGAACGTGTAAGCGACGCCCACCATCGCAAATGGCTGAATATCCTTCTTCGACAGGGGGCTGTCCTTGGCATCCCCCAGCAGGAAGCCGACGCCGCCTGTGCCGGTGATAGACCAGTTCTCGGTCATAAGGTAAGTGACGGAGGCGCTGGCGTCGACGCGCTTGAAGCCTGATTTCGCGTCGAAGCGGCGCAGGCCCGAGCGGGCGGACTGGGCCGAGGTGACGCCGAAATAGGATTTCATGTGCTTGTCGTCGGCCCAGGTGGCGGAGAGGTCGGCGCCCAGGATGAACTGGTCCACCTTGTGCGAGACGCTGGCGCCGATGGTCGCGGTCAGGCCTTCGCTGCCGTCAATGGTCTTGTCCACCTTGGCGTAGATTTCGAAGGGGTCCACGCCATAGGCGATGACGCCGCCGACCACGCCGGCCGCCTTGATATCGCCCATTCCGCGCAGGTTTTTCCTGTCGTCCTTTTCCTTGCGCCCGGCTTCCCAGCCGCCCTTCACACCCAGCCTGAAGCCGTTGTGGTTCAAAAGGTTCACGGTGACGCCGCTGAAATCGATGCTCAGCGTATCTCCATATTCGATGGAAACCAGCGGCACGGCGCCCGCTTCCAGCTTGTCCGAACCCTCATATTTCGGGGCGTAGGCAGCACCGACACCGAGCGTGATCTTCCAGTCGCTGGAGCTGCTGTAGCGGGCATTGTCGAAATTGCCCTGCGGATCGGCCAACCGGTCCGATTTGCCGATATCGGCGGCAAAAACGGGCGTGCAGAGGGGCTGCGCCATGGGCAGCGCCGTCAGGCAAAGGGCCATCGCGCGCAGGTTCTTTTGCAATTTCGCTGTAAAAATCTGTTTCATGATCATATCCGTTGCAACACCGAGCGTTGGAAAACCGGGGAGTCGGGTTTCGTTGAGGCTGACGCTACGCGGGCACAATTGCGGAGACATTACGGGATGTGGCGCTTTGGAAAACATCGCCATCGACGGTTTTATGATCGCAAAGCGGCCTGCATTTGTTACAACGCCACATGCATGCGCCGGGAGGCTTCCAAGAGGTGCGGCGGCAGGGACGTTTCGGGTGCGGCGCATCCGGTCCTGAAAGCTGCACGTCGGGGAGCGGCGAGAGGATAGTCGGAAGAGGGAGAGACACAGTGACGAAACGGGAAACCGCTGAAAGGCGGCTGAGCGAGGTTCTGCCGGGCGTGATCCGCCCCTACACGCAGACGGAACTGAAATCCGTTCTTTCGACGCTGAAGGATATCGGCAAAAGCGAGCCGGCGGTGGCCGCGCTGCTTGCCGGGGAAAGTCCGCTGAAGGATTTTATCGCCGCGGCTTTCACGCTGTCCCCCTATCTGCGTGACATGGCGTCGGCGGATGAGGGGCTTTTGTCGCTGGCGATGTCGAAACCGCTCGAGCCGCTGCTGGCGGGTCTCGTCCATGAGGCGCGCGATTGCTGGAAGCCGGGCGAAGAAGGCGGGGTGCCGAGCGAAAATGAGGTGATGTCGCGGCTGAGGGTAGCCAAGCGGCGGCTCTCTTTCATCGCAGCACTTGCCGATCTCGCCCGCATCTTCACCGCCCGCGATACGACACGCTGGCTGAGCGACATGGCGGATGCATCGCTTTCCGCCGCCATCGATCACCTGCTGCTCGCCGCCCATGAGAGCGGCAAGCTGAAACTGAAGAATGTCGCAGCCCCCAGCGACGGGTCGGGCCTCATCGTGCTCGGCATGGGCAAGCTCGGCGCGCGCGAACTGAACTATTCTTCCGATATCGACGCCGTGGTGTTCTTCGAACCCTCAGCCAGCATCATGGACGACCCCTATGATGCGACGGAGAATTTCGGCCGGATGATGCGCCGCCTCGTCCGCATCATGCAGGAGCGCACGGCCGATGGTTACGTCTTCCGCACCGATCTTAGGCTGCGGCCAGACCCCGGCTCGACGCCGCTCGCCATCCCCGTGGAGGCGGCGCTGCTTTATTATGAGGGCAGGGGCCAGAACTGGGAACGCGCCGCCTATATCAAGGCGCGGCCGGTAGCCGGCGATATCAGGGCGGGTGAGAATTTCCTGCGCGAGCTGACGCCCTTCATCTTCCGCAAATATCTCGATTATGCGGCGATTGCCGATATTCATTCCATCAAGCGGCAGATCCATGCCCATAAGGGCCACGGCGCGATTGCGGTGAAGGGCCACAATGTCAAGCTCGGGCGCGGCGGCATCCGCGAGATCGAGTTCTTCGCGCAGACACAGCAGCTTATTGCCGGCGGCCGCATGCCGGCGCTTCGGGTGCGCGCAACGCAGGAGGCGCTTGCGGCGCTAACCGAGGCGAAATGGATCGACGCCGAGACGCGCGACAGCCTGACGGAGGCCTATTGGTTCCTGCGTGAGGTGGAGCACCGCATCCAGATGGTGCGCGACGAGCAGACCCATGTGCTACCCGACACCGAAGCCGAACTGAAGCGCATCGCCTTCATGCTCGGTTTCGAGGACACCAAGGCCTTTTCGGAAAAGCTGGAACAGGTGCTGCGGCTGGTGGAGCGGCGTTATTCGGCGCTGTTCGAGCAGGAGGTGAAACTGTCTGGCGAGGCCGGCAATCTGGTCTTCACCGGCCAGAAGGACGATCCCGATACGTTAAAGACGCTCTCCGCCCTCGGCTTCGAGCGGCCGGAGGATATTTCCCGCGTCATCCGCACCTGGCACAATGGCCGCTACCGGGCGACGCAATCCGTCGAGGCGCGCGAGCGGTTGACGGAGCTGACGCCTGACCTGCTCAGGGCCTTCGGTGAAAGCAAGCGGGCCGATGAGGCGTTGCTGCGTTTCGACAATTTCCTCTCCGGCCTGCCGGCCGGCATCCAGCTCTTTTCGCTGCTCGGCAACAACCCGGCGCTGCTTGACCTGCTGGTGACGATCATGTCGTCCGCACCGCGCCTTGCCGAAATCATCGCCGCCCGCCCGCATGTCTTCGACGGCATGCTGGACCCGGCATTGATGAGCGACGTACCGACTCGCGATTATCTCGCCCACCGCATGGGAAGCTTTCTCTCCAACGCCCGGCATTATGAGGATATTCTCGACCGGCTTCGCATTTTCGCCGCCGAACAGCGCTTCCTGATCGGGGTTCGGCTTCTCACCGGCGCAATCCGCGGCGAGGTCGCCGCCCGCGCCTTCACCCACCTTGCCGATCTGGTAATCGAGGCGGCGCTGAATGCGGTTCTGGCGGAGATGGAAGCGGCGCATGGGCCTTATCCCGGCGGGCGCGTGGCTGTCATGGGCATGGGCAAGCTCGGCTCCTTCGAACTGACGGCAGGTTCGGATGTCGATCTCATCCTGCTTTACGATTATGACGACGACGCCCATGAATCGACCGGCGCAAAGCCGCTCGATGTCGTGCGTTACTTCACCCGCGTCACGCAAAGGCTGATTGCGGCGCTTTCCGCACCGACGGCAGAGGGTGTGCTTTACGAGGTGGACATGCGGCTTCGCCCCTCCGGCAACAAGGGGCCGGTGGCGACGCGTATCTCCGCCTTCGAGAAATACCAGCGCGAGGAGGCCTGGACCTGGGAGCACATGGCGCTCTCCCGCGCCCGCCTGATCTGCGGCGATGCCTCGCTGATGGAGGATGCGCGCCGCATCATCGCTTCCATCCTGTCGCAGAAGCGCGATGTGGCCAAGGTCTCTACCGATGTGCTGGAGATGCGCAGCCTGATCGAGCAGGAAAAGCCGCCGGAAAACAACTGGGATTTCAAGCTCATCAATGGCGGGCTGATCGACCTCGAATTCATCGCCCAATATCTGGCGCTGGTGGGGCCGGTGAAGGGGCTTGCCGCGCACGAACCGGGGCGCAACACGGCCGAGGCGCTGCAAGCGCTCGCCGCCCCTGTCATGGAGCCGCAGGCTTTCGATGACTGCATGGCGGCGATGGGGCTATATACGGAAATATCGCAGATCGTACGGCTGTGCATCGATGGCGCCTTCAACCCGAAGGAGGCGCCGGCGGGCCTCACCGATCTCGTTTGCCGGGCGGGGGATTGCCCTGACATTCCCACACTGGAGGGAGAGGTGAAGCGGCTGGCGAAGGCGGTGCGGAAGGCGTTTGTGGGGACGGTGAAGAATGGTGGGTGATGTGGGTGGGTAAGGCTTCACCCCCCTCTGCCCTGCCGGGCATCTCCCCCTCAAGGGGGGAGATCGATATGCGGCAACGGCGCGATCATCTCAAACGTTGCGAATTTGGCGGGGAGCATCCGTCTAGCTGATCTCCCCCCTTGAGGGGGAGATGCCCGACAGGGCAGAGGGGGGTAATCGCGCACTCGACCTGTACATATTGCAGGAAACTCAGCGCGTCCGACGCCAACTCAATGCACCGTCCCGCAGCACCCCGCCGCATGCGGAATGATGATTGTCACCACCGTCCCACGGCCCTCACACGAGCGGATTTTCATCGTGCCGCCATGCAGCTTGACGAGCGAGCGGGAAATCGCAAGCCCGAGGCCGGAGCCGCCCTGGCTCTTGGCATATTGGCTCTGCACCTGTTCGAAGGGCTGGCCGATCTTGTTGAGCGCCTGGGCGGGAATGCCGATGCCCGTGTCTGCGATGGTGAGGATCATGGCCGCCTGATGCACATGGGTGCGCAGCGCGATGCGGCCGCCGTCGCCGGTGAATTTCACGGCGTTGGAGAGCAGGTTGAGCATGATCTGCTTCATGGCGCGACGGTCGCCCTGCATGGTCAGCCCAGCGCAGACCTTCTGCTGCACGGTGATGTTCTTCTGCTCGGCCTGAATGGCGGTCAGCCGCAGGGTTTCCTCGATCAGCGGCGCGAGATCGATGGTCTCGCGGTTGATGCGCATATGGCCCGCCTCGATCTTCGACATGTCGAGAATATCGTTGATGACGTTGAGCAGGTGTTTGCCGCTATCGTGAATATCGCGGGCATATTCGGAATATTTCGGCGAACCGACCGGCCCGAACATTTCGTTTTGCAGGATGTCGGAAAAGCCGAGAATGGCGTTGAGCGGCGTGCGCAGCTCATGGCTCATATTGGCGAGGAATTCGGATTTCGCCCGGTTGGCGGCCTGGGCGCGCTCTTTTTCGGCGAGGTAATTGGCGTTGGCGTCGGAAAGCTCGGTCTTCTGCCGCTCCAGCTTGTGCTGCGAGGCGGAAAGATCGCCGATGGTGGCCATCAGCCGGCGCTCGGAATCGCGCAGGCGTTCCTGATGGCGCTTCAGAAGGGTGATATCGGTGCCGACCGAGACGAGACCGCCATCGCGGGTGCGGCGTTCGTTAATTTGCAGCCAGCGGTCATCGGCAAGCTGCACTTCGGTGGTGCGCGACAGGCCGGACTGGTCCGGATCGGCAACGCGACGTTCAACGACGGGGCGGGCGGCTGCGGCATAGACGGTGCTTTTTTCCGTGCCGGCCACCAGCACGCTGTCCGGCAGGCCATAGGCCTTCTGGTAATGGGTGTTGCACATCACCAGACGGTCGTTCTTGTCCCATAGCACGAAGGCTTCCGAGGTGGACTCGATGGCGTCGGCAAGGCGCTGGTCGGCCTCGGCGTAGCGTTGCGCAAGGCGGTGTTGTTCGGTCACATCCATGGCGATGCCGATGACGCGCGGGCCGTTATTGGTGCGGATGACCTGGGCGCGGGCGCGCAGCCAGACATAATGGCCCTTGGCATGGCGCATGCGGAAGATCTGGTCGATCTGGCGCAGATTGCCGCAGCCGACGGCGCGGGCAAGCTCATAGAGATTGCCGTCTTCGGAATGCATCATGCGGGCGGCGTCGGAGAAGGAAAGCGGCGCTGCTTTGGGCGGCAGCCCGAGAATTTCGTAGAGCGAACCCGACCAGAACATGCGTCGGGTGGAAAGATCGAAATCCCACAAGCCGCAGCGGCCGCGAGACAGCGCGGTTTCGACCCGCAGGTTGGATTCGGCGAAGATGTCGTCGGCGTCGCGGGCGCGCTTCACCTGCATGTAATAGGCATAGAGCACGACCAGCAGGATCGAGGAGATGCCGGCAAACAGCGTCACGTTCATGGCGATTTCGCTGCGCCAGAAGGAACGGATCGGCTGTAGCGAGCGGGCCGCGATCACCATCGCGCCGTCGTCGCCGAAGGGGATCATCGTCGCATAGTGCTGCTGGCCGTCAATATTGGTCTCGATGGTGCCGGGCGCACCGGGGAAACGCTGCACGATGGCTATTTCAGGAAGCAAAGCCGGCAGCGACGTGCCGATATAAAGCATCGCTTCCTTGCCGGCGCCGGCGAAAATGCGGCCATTGCTGCCCGAAAGAAGCACCATGGTGCCGTCGGCAAGGCTGCCGGATGGCAGCGCCGCGACCAGATTGGCTTCGGCGCGGGCACGGTCCTGCGCGGTGAAAACGGTATCGTTGTTGAGAAGGGCCGCCTTGGCCGTCAGCGCCGTCAGCGCCGTGGAATGGCGGGCGGCCTCTTCCATGCGGCTATATTCGGCAACGATGCCCAACATTCGTGAGGCCGCGACGACGACGAGAAAGGCGAGGATGAGAATGGGAATGAGACGTTTCAGCAGGGTCTCGACCTGCGGCATCGGGCGGTCGGAGCCATTCATCAAACCCATCAGGTCGCTGGAAAGCCTTTCGCCCCAGGCCGCAAGATCAGAAAATTTGGCATACGGCCGCTCATCGCCCGCAGTCGCCCGCCGCACGTTCGTCATTGTCCCGCCTTCAAGATGTCCCCAGTGATTCGAAGCGCCGCCGCTCGAATATGACTAGTGAATCAAATGCGATTCGCCGTGTCCAGAGGCAAAAGTTAAAAGAATTTTAACCCCTTGAACCGACTCCGTATTTTTTCGGGACGGTCTGTTTCCGTTTTGGTGAAGGCGGGAATTATGAACGAAATCAGTGAGCCGGCAATCTGATCCGGTCTTTGCGGAGCGCCGCTGGAACAGGCGTCAGGTTCCGTCGAAGGCGTCGAGAGCCGGGCCAAGCGCGCTGATCACGCCATTGCCGGCCGCCGGAAGACCGGTCAGCACCGCACTGATGATATCGTCGCGGCTTGCGCCCCGCACCTTGGCTTCCATCACGTGAAAGGCGAGACCGCTTTCCAGACGCAGGGCGGCAAGAATGCCGATATAGATCAGGCTCTGTGTTTTCGCATCGAGCGTGGACGCCGCCCCGAGACCCTGCACGGCCTGAAACCATGCCGCCTTGTGGGCCGGAGCATCGGTCATGAAGCGCTGAAACGAAGCGCTGGTCCTGGACATATCCGTCATCTGAAATTCCTTTCCGGTCTTCAGCCGTTCCCGGCCTCTCGCGCACCATCATATCGCGCAACGCAATACGCCGCCTTGATGGCGATCAAGACGGCGTATCGGCATTGTCCGGAGTTTTGGCGGGGCGGTCAGCCCTTCAGGATGCGCCCGACGATGTCGCTTACATCCGTCGACAGGCCCTTGGCGTCGGCGATCGTCGAAAGCGCCGCCTTGGCGTGCTCGGCACGGCTTGCCTCCAGCGACCGCCAGGAGCGCATGGAAGTGAGAATGCGGGCGGCAAGCTGCGGATTGCGCTTGTCGATGGCGATGATCTGCTCCGCCAGGAACCGGTAAGCGGCGCCATCGGCGCGGTGGAAGCCGGTAGGGTTGGCGAAGGCAAGCGTGCCGACGAGCGAGCGGACCCGGTTCGGATTGGTGGCGATGAAATGTTTCGATTTCATCAGTGCCTTGATCCGGTCGAGTGCGCCGTCGCCCGGAATGGCTGCCTGCAGCGAGAACCACTTGTCGAGCACGAGCGCATTGTCGGCAAAGCGCTTTTCGAAGGCGGCAAGCGCTTCCTTTGTCTCCGTGCTTTCCGGGAAACGCTGGGTCAGCACGCTGAGCGCATGGGCGAGATCGGTCATGTTGGTGGCCTCAGTAAAGGCCTTTGCCGCGCGGGCCGGCGTTTCCTCGGCAAAGGCGAGGAAGGTTAGCGCGCCGTTGCGCAGCGAACGGCGTCCCGCACTTACCGCATCCGGGCTGTAGGCCTCGCCATCAGCCGTGCTTTCGGCAAGCCGCCGCAGCGTTTCGAGCCCGGCTGTCGCAATGGCCTTGATGGTGGCGTTGCGCGCCTTGTGGATGGCGTCCGGGTCATTGTCGCCGCCCATTTCACGGGCGATATCCGTTTCACTCGGCAAGGCGAGAGCCTGCGCCCGGAAGGCGGGCTCAAGTGCGTCGTTGCCGATGATTTCGATGAGCGTTGCGGTCAGCTCCGCATCCGTTTGAACGTCCTTGCCATTCTGCACGGCCCTGGTGGCGGCAATCAGCGCCGGCAGGGCAAGATCGGTCAGCGCCTGAAAGCGCGCGAACATATCCGTCTCATGCCGGGCGATCTGCACCAGATCGGCCGCATTCTGCTCGAAATCCAGATTGATCGGCGCCGAGAAGCTGCGGTTGATCGACAGCACCGGCCGCGAGGAAATGCCGGAGAAGGAGAATGTCTGGTTGCGTTCGGTCAGATGCAGCACGCCGTCGCGATACTCGCCGCCTTCGACGGCCTGAGGCTCGGCGATCTGGCCATTGTCGAGGATCAGCGCCAGCGACAGCGGAATGTGACGCGGCTGTTTTACCGGCTGGCCGGGCGTCGGCGCGGTCGTCTGTTCCAGAGTGAGCTTGAATGTGGACTTGCCCGCATCATAAGCCGAGGATACGGAGACGAGCGGCGTGCCCGCTTCGGTGTACCACAACGAAAACTGTGAAAGGTCACGGCCGCTGGCGTCAGCGAAGCTCCTCACGAAATCCTCGACGGTGGCGGCTTCGCCGTCATGGCGCTCGAAATAGAGGTCCATGCCCTTCTTGAAGTCGTCCGCGCCGAGGATCGTGGCGATCATGCGGGTGACTTCGGCGCCCTTTTCATAGACGGTCGTCGTGTAGAAATTGTTGATTTCGCGATAGGTATCGGGGCGCGGCGGATGTGCCAGCGGGCCGGAATCCTCGGGAAACTGCTCTGATTTCAGATGGCGCACATCGGCGATGCGCTTGACCGGGCGCGAGCGCATGTCGGCGGAAAATTCCTGATCGCGATAGACCGTCAGGCCTTCCTTCAGGCAGAGCTGGAACCAGTCGCGGCAGGTGATGCGGTTACCGGTCCAGTTGTGAAAATATTCATGCGCGATGATGCGCTCGATATTGGCGTAATCCGCGTCGGAGGCGGTTTCCGGGTCGGCCAGCACGAATTTATCGTTGAAGACGTTGAGGCCCTTGTTCTCCATCGCGCCCATGTTGAAATCCGACACGGCGACGATCATGAAGATATCGAGGTCGTATTCGCGGCCGAAGCGCTCTTCGTCCCACTTCATCGAACGCTTCAGCGCGTCCATGGCATAGGCCGCACGCGGCTCCTTGCCATGCTCGACATAAATCTTCAGCGCGACTTCCCGGCCGGACATGGTGGTGAAGGTATCTTCCACCACGCCGAGATCGCCGGCGACGAGTGCGAAGAGATAGCTGGGCTTCGGATGCGGATCGAACCATGCCGCAAAGTGACGGCCTTCATCGTAATTGCCGCCGCCGAGGAAATTGCCGTTCGAGAGCAGCAGGGGATTACCTTCCTTCGCCGCGATGATCGTCACCGTATAGGGCGCCAGAACATCGGGACGGTCGGGGAAATAGGTAATGCGGCGGAAACCTTCCGCCTCGCATTGGGTGCAATAGACGCCATTGGTGCGGTAAAGCCCCATCAGCTGCGTATTGACCTGCGGATTGATGTAATTGGTGACGCAGATTTCGAAGGGCGCCTCCGCCGGCAGGTCGCGGATGGTCAGGCTCTCCGGCGTCGCCTCATATTGACCGGCGGGAAGTTCCACCTGGTCGAGCAGCAGGCTGGAAAGCTTCAGCTCGTCGCCATCCAGAACCAGCGGCGCCTGCCGCTCGGCGCCTTCGCGCCGGTGAAAGATCAGACGGGCCTCGACCTTGGTATTCTTGGGGTCGAGTTCGAAGGTGAGATCCACCCGCTCCAGAACGAAATCGGTGGGGCGGTAATCTGCCAGGTGAACGATCTGGCCCGTGTCTGTTCGCATGACTGTCCCTGAATAACTTTGCGTGGTCTTCCCGGCATCATGTCGTCATAAGGCCCGGATGTAAAATGGGTAGAATATTCGTCACGTTCATGTGCGCGTCGGAGGACATTCTGTCCCGCCATGGAAGGCTTTGCCGGCCATGCAGACAATCCTCCCGCCGCCGGACCTGTGGACCATGGCAGCAAATGTTGAACGATTGCTGAAATTATATTTTATTTTCTTCAAATTTTAGCGCGCGTCGCTTTTGGTTTGCATCATTTCCGCAGCCGCGAAAACAATCCCTCCCCAAATCAGCCGAATTCACGGGTAAATCACATTTTTTGTTGTAAAGCGCCGGGGGAATGCTCTAGCCTTGCGCAATTCCAATTCCCCTGCGTCGTCCTCCCCGCATGAAAAATCCCCCGATGGCGTGTTTGCGCAGCCGATATGAGTAGTTGCCAATGAACGCCGAACCGATGAATCCCTTTCGCGGGATTAGCCTGAAGCTGATTTCGGTCGGCTTTTTTCTTGTCATGCAGACCTGTATCAAGGCCGCAGGCGATGTGCCTGCCGGCCAAATCACCTTCTTCCGCTCCGCTTTCGCCATTCTCCCGATTGTCGTCTATCTGGCGTGGCTGCATGCGCTGACGAGCGCGCTGCACACCAATAATCTTTTCGGCCATTTCAAGCGCGGGTTTCTGGGCATCCTGTCCATGGCCTGCGGCTTTTACGGGCTGACCATGCTGCCGCTGCCGGAATTCATCGCCATCGGTTATGCCTCGCCGCTTCTCGCGGTCGTTTTTGCCGCCGTCATCCTGCATGAAAAGGTGCGCATCTATCGCTGGAGCGCGGTCTTCGTCGGTATGACGGGCGTGCTGGTGATTCTCTGGCCGAAGATGACGCTTCTGAGGGAAGGCGGTTTTGCCGCGGGTGAGGGGCTGGGGGCCATTGCCGTATTGTGCGGTGCGGCGCTCGGCGGTCTGGCGATGATCCAGGTGCGGCAACTGGTGGAGACTGAAAAGACGCCGACCATCGTGCTTTATTTTTCGCTCACCGCCACCCTGCTGTCGCTCGTCAGCGTGCCTTTCGGCTGGAGTGCGTTGAGCATGACGCAGGCCATGCTGCTGATCACCAGCGGCATCTGCGGTGGGGTCGCGCAAATCTTCCTGACGGAGAGTTACCGGCACGCCGAAGTCTCCGTCATCGCGCCCTTCGAATACAGCTCCATCATCTTCGGCATCGCGGTCTCCTACATTCTGTTCGGAGATATTCCCACGGTGACGATGCTGATCGGCACGGCGATCGTTATCCTCGCCGGCATCTTCATCATCTTTCGCGAGCATCAGCTGGGCCTGGCAAGACGGGCGGCCCGCAAGGCCTCGACGCCGCAGGGGTGAGAGATGTTATTGCCGGTGTTTCATGGCAACCTCTTCCGTCATCCCGGCCTTGAGCCGGGATCCAGCCGACGCGCGTCCGCGCGGCGAAAAGAGTTCTTTCAGCCCAAGGACTTGGGCTGGCTGGATGCCGGATCAGGTCCGGCATGACGGAGACTTATGATCGTAAAAACCGCAAAAGCAAAAGGCGCCTTCCCGAAGAAAGACGCCAGCGCGCAATCATATCTGTGGACCAGCGTTAGACTGGCCTGAGTGCTTCTCAGCGCTCGCGGAAATCCGCGAAGACTGCCGAGGGACGCGTCACGCGAACCTGCTGCATGGCAGCGCGTGCGGTCATCTGTTCGTTTGCGGCTGCGCCGAAACGATGGTAGCCCTGACTGGAGCGAGGGCCGAGGCCCGCCAGGCGGAGCGTTTCAAAGCCGGAATGTACCGGACGGAAGCGAGTGGTCATTGCCTTGGTTCCTTAAACCTATTCCTCCCAAGACATGGGGCTATATCGCAGCGCAGCATGGATTCGGCAAGCTGAGCAAATGCGCCGCTGTTATGCGCATTGTGCATGGCTTTTTTCATAATTCATTTACATTGAGCAAGAATAAGGCAGTCAGCCTTCGGCAATCTTTGCCTGAAAAGCCAATAAATCCTGCCATGCCAATGACTTGCTGGCAGGCGCGTTCAAAAGTTCCTGCGGATGCAGGCTGGCCAAAGCCGGCAAAATCAGGTGTCCGGCTGCGACATCACGCCACTGTCCGCGCAGCGTATGGATCGTGCCGGTGCCGCCAAAGAAGAAACGTGCGGTAAAGTTGCCGAGAAGCAACAGGTGTTTCGGCTCCGCAAGGGCGATCTGACGCTCGATGAAGGGGCGGCAGATATCCATTTCGGCCTGAGTCGGCGGGCGGTTGCCCGGCGGCCGCCACGGCACGACATTGCCGAGCATGATGGTACTGCGCTCAAGCCCGATGGCTGCCAGCATTCGGTCGAGCAACAGCCCGGCCTTGCCGGCGAAGGGCAGGCCCTCGCGGTCGTCATCGGCATCCGGCATCGGGCCGATGACCATGATGGCGGAAGCGGGGTCGCCTTCGGTAAAGATCGTATTGCGCGCGCTGTTCTTGAGGTTGCAGCCGCTGAAACCGTCGAGCGCGGTTTTCAGCTCGGCAAGCGACCGCGCGCTTTCGGCCGCAAAACGCGCCGCCGCCACCGCCTGCTCGTCCGGCATGGCGACATTCTGCTGAATGGCGGGAGCCGCCGGTGCGCCGCGCGCCGGGGCGCTGCGCGTCGCCGCCTGCCGCTGAGGCGCATCGGCACGGCGGTCCGCCGGCCTTTCCATCTGGCGTGAAGCTGCTGCGGCCTCCTGCGCAGGCGCGGATCGGGCCGGGCGGGCGGCGGCAAATTCGGCGAAACGATCGACCGGCTGGTCTTCCAGCAGCCAGTCCACGCCCGCATCCGCATGGAAATGCAGGAGGGCGGCGAGTTCGGCCGGGGAGAGGTCGTGAGCGGCGATCATGGGCGGAAATTACCCCATGTTCCCCGCCCGGGAAACCCGCAAATCACACTGTCCAGCGCTGAATGTCGCCGCTTTCGCCGATCATGGCCAGACCATGGGCAATCGAGAGCAACTCGCCGCCGCTTTCGATGCGGTCGGCGTCGAAACGGCGGGTGAAAAGCTCCCGAACCGCCGGCACGAAGGAGGTGCCGCCGGTCAGGAACACCTTGTCGATGGCTTCGGGCGCGACTTTCGTCTTTTCCAGAACCTCGTCGAGCGCTTCTTCTATCTTGGCGAGGTCTTCGGCGATCCAGTTGTTGAAATCGCTGCGCTTCACCATCTTGCCGCCGGCCTTGCCCAATGGTGCGAAGTTGAATTCCGCTTCTTCCGCCGAGGAGAGCGCCATCTTGGTGGCGGAAATCGCCTGATAGAGCGGATAACCCTCGTCATGTTCGACCAGATCGATGAAGAGTTCGAGCTTTTCCGGCTCCAGCGCCGAGCGCACCAGCGATTTCAGGTCGGTGAATTCCTTCGAGGTCTTGAAGATCGACAGCTGGTTCCAGCGGCCGAAATTCACGTAATAGCCGGAGGGCACGTCCAGCACCTTGTCGAAGCTCTTGAACTTGCTGCCCTTGCCGATTTCCGGCGAGACCAGATTGTCGATCATGCGGAAGTCGAAATGATCGCCCGCCACGCCGACGCCGGAATGGCCGATGGGGGTGGCGGAAAGCTTGCCGGCATGGGTCTCGAAGCGGATCAGCGAATAGTCCGTCGTGCCGCCGCCGAAATCCGCCACCAGCACATTCGCGTCCTTCTTCAGGCTTTGCGCGAAATAATAGGCGGCTGCCACCGGCTCATAGACATAGTGGATTTCCGGGAAACCGGCGCGGGTGAGCGCCTCGTTGTAACGGGCGAGCGCCAGCGTTTCATCCGGATTGCTGCCGGCGAAACGCACCGGCCGGCCGGCGATGACGGTGGAGACATCCTCCGGCCATTCCTCGCCCGCATAGGTCTTCAGCTTGCGCAGGAACACGTCCATCAGATCCTCGAAGCTCTGGCGCTTGGCGAAGATCAGCGTGCCCTGAAACAGCGGCGAGGCCGCAAATGTCTTGATCGATTGCAGGAAACGGCAGTCGCCGGCATTGTCGATGAATTGCCGGATGGCGGCATGGCCGGCTTCCACATGCAGGGCGGCCGCACCAAGGCCGGCATCCTTCATGAAGGAGAGCGCCGTGCGCATGCTGTCATCCGTGCCCGCGCTGCTGGTGAAGCGCATGGAACGGCTGGCACCGCCCGCGTCGGAAAGAGCCATGACCGTGTTGGTCGTGCCGAAATCGAGGCCGAGAGCCCGCTTTTGCGTCATCGCCATATCCTTGTTGCCGATAGAAACACCCGCCCGGCCTGAAAGGCGGCCCGGCGTGAAAATAAGGGATGCCTTTGGCACCCCGATGTCAGAGGAGGGCGGTTGATTGCACAGGGCTGACGGAATGGCAAGCGCCTGCACCCGGGTTTATTGTGAAAATTGCATGAAGTAATCACCATGGCTGGAAGGCCGTCATGCCGCCGGCATTAAATATTTTTTCGCATAAAGCGAGTATAAGGCTGAACTATAGCGTTAAAGAGCAGATTTATTTTTGTATTTGTTGTGTTTGCAGACGCGGAGCCCCGATGTCCCGAAAGCCGGCCCGTTCCACCCTCGAAGACGTGTCGCCGGCACAAAACGCCCGCGGCGATGCGGAGAGCTTCAACCGCCATCTCATGGACCTGATGGCGGCGTCCCAGCAGGGTTATGCCCTTTTCGACGGCGAAGATGAACTGCGTTTCGCCAACGCGGCGTTCCGCATGGCGCTCGGCATCGGGCCGGACGAATTTCCGACATGGGCCGATCTGATGCGCATCGGTTACCGCAACTCCACCGGCACGGCCGTCGAGACCGCCGATTTCGAATTATGGCTGCGCTCGGCGGGAACGAGGCGCGGCAAGCTGCCGTATCGCACCATTGAAACCAGCCTCAATGACGGGCGCTGGATGCTGACGACCGAGACGACGCTGCCGGGCGGCTGGATGCTTTGCGTCGTCACCGATATTTCCGAACTCGGTGTTGAGCTGCGCGATCTTCGCCAGGAGCGGGACAGGGCGCTGAAATTCGCCCTGAGCGACGAGTTGACCGGCCTCGGCAACCGTCGCTACGTCATGGATATTCTCAATCACAGGCTTGGCCCCAACAAGGCCGAGGCCCTTGCCGTCATCATCATGGACATAGACCACTTCAAGTCCGTGAACGACCGTTTTGGCCATGCCTGCGGCGATCTGGTTCTCAAGGACTTCGCCGCCCGACTTTCCGCTGCGGTCGCCCGCGACGATCTCGTGGGGCGGATCGGCGGTGAGGAGTTCCTGCTGATGGTCGCCGGTTCGCGCGTTTTAGGCGTTGAGGCGGTCATGCAGGGGGTGCTGTCATCACTGGCGCAGGCCTCACCGCTCGCAGACATGCCCGGTTTCCGATACAGCTGCTCGGCGGGCATTGCCTTTGCAAATCCGGGTGAGAGCGCAAGCGATGTCCTGCGCCGGGCCGATACCGCCCTCTACGAGGCCAAGAATACTGGCCGGAACCGCTACGTGATCTACGGAGCGGCTTCCTGACCGGATTCGTAGCTCTGTGGCCTTAATTCGACTTCGCCGCGCCGCCATCTACCCTGAGCATCGTGCCGGTGATGTAGCTTGCCGGCACCGAGCAGAGGAAAGCGCCGGCGGCTGCGAATTCCTCGACCGTGCCGAGACGGCCGGCCGGAATGCTCTTCACGGAAGCCTCGCGAATTTCCTCGACGCTTTTGCCCAGACGCTTGGCGTTGGCGCCATCGAGTTCATCGATGCGGTCGGTGTGGATACGGCCGGGCAGCAGCAGGTTGGAGGTGATGCCGAAACCGGCCACTTCGGAGGACAGCGTCTTGCTCCAGCCGACCAGTGCGCCGCGCAGCGTATTGGACAGCGCCAGATTGGCGATTGGCTCGAACACGCCGGAGGAAGCGACGGTCAGGATGCGGCCGAACCCCTGTTCCTTCATCTGCGGCAAAAGCGCATTGGTGAGCGTGATGACGCGCAGCACCATCGACTGGAAGAAGGTATCCAGCTTGTCGGACGTCATTTCCTGCGCAAGGCCCGGCGTCGGGCCGCCGGTGTTGTTGACGAGAATGTCGATGCCGCCGAGCTTTTCCCTGACGGCCTGAACCATGGCCTCGACGAAATTGTCCTCGGCCAGATCGCCCCACACCCAGTCGGCCTTGCCCTTGCCAAGCGCATTGATCGCCTTGCAATTCGCCTCCAGCTTCTCGCCGCTTCTGCCGACAAGAAGGACATGTGCGCCTTCTTTCGCCAGCGCGGTGGCAATGCCCAGCCCAAGGCCGCGAGAGGAGGCGAGAACAAGGGCGCGTTTGCCGGAAATGCCGAGATCCATGGGTTTTGTCCTGTCTTGTGAGTGCTCAATGTGCTGTTTATAGAGCATTTCCAGGAAAAGTGGACCCCGGTTTTCCGCCTGGAAATGCTACAAAACAAAGAGTTAGAGGATTTTCTCGATTCAAGGAAAAGAGAAAGCGCTCCGCCAAGGCGGCATCCGGTTTGAAGGTAAAATACACGTCATGACAGAACAATCCCTGCTCAAATTCTCCATTGCCGTCACGGTTCTCCTGGCGCTCTTCGGCATCGGCGCAGGCCTGTTCTCCGGCTCCTTCGCCGTGGTTTTCGATGGTGTCTATGCGCTGACGGATGCTTTCATGACGGTGCTGGCGTTGCTTGTCGCGCGGCTGATCGCCGCTTCCGCCGCGCCCAAACCCGGCGGCCGGCTGGTGGAGCGTTTCACCATGGGCTTCTGGCATCTGGAGCCGATGGTGCTCGGGCTTAACGGCACGCTCCTGATGGGGGCGGCGATCTACGCCCTCATCAATGCCGTCGACAGCCTGATGGATGGCGGCAGATTGATCGAGTTCGATTACGCCATTGTCGTCACCTTCGTCAGCTTCGCCGTCTCGCTCGCCATGGCATGGTTCGTCAAACGGCAGAACCGCCGGCTGAAATCCGCCTTCGTGGCGCTGGACGCCAAAAGCTGGCTGATGAGCGCGCTTCTGAGCATGGCGCTCTTCGTCGCCTTCGCCGTGGGTTACGGGCTCAAGGGAACGGCGCAGGCATGGCTCGCACCCTACATCGACCCGGCCGTGCTGGCGCTGGTCTGCCTCGTCATCATTCCCATGCCGCTCGGCAATGTGAAACAGGCGCTGGCGGACATCCTTCTGGTCACCCCGCTGGAATTCAAGCAGCATGTGGACCGGGTGGCCGCCGAGACGGTGGAGAAATTCGGTTTCTCCTCGCACTATTCCTATGTCGCCCGCGTCGGCCGCGGCCGTCAGATCGAACTCTTTTTCATCGTCCCGAAAAACTGGCCGCCACGGCGTCTGGAAGAATGGGACGCGATCCGCGACGAAATCGGCGATGCGCTGGGCGGCGAGGGGAGCGACCGCTGGCTGACGATCGTGTTCACGACGGATGAGGAATGGGCGGTTTGAGTGGGGAGGTCTGAGGGGCAGGGTTGCAGCCCCTTTGCGTCAACCGGGTATGAACTGCTACTGATCCATAGCGCAAAGCCCGTCGCAATTCTGGTTCATGAAGAGCGATTTCAGCGCCTGCGCCTTGTCGTGTTCAAGCCCGGACAGTTCCGGCAAAATCGTGTCGATCTGGGTGGCCATGGCGGTTCGGTCGGCAAGGGAGGTCGCGGCGACCACGGGAATGGCGCTGGCATTGAGGGCGTTCAGCAAAATGAGCCGGTTCTCGGATCGCAGATTCGGTGAGCGCAGCATAAGGGTCAATCCGGTAAACTGCTCCATGATGCCAAGGCGCATCTGGCGCAGGCCATCGCGACGCGCCTTGTTCATCTGATCGGCAGGAAGCACAGCGACAAAATCGGTAATCGCCTCCAGCTGAGCCGCGTGGACATGTAATAGATAGGCTCCGGCGCGTGCGATTTCGTCCTGGTATTTGAACGTATTTGCCGCTGTGTCCGGAAGGCTGCCGTTCTGTGGGGTAAACAGTGCATAGGTTTTAAGAACGGCGCCCGCATTCGCGCCGATGGCGATGAGCGCTGGAACATCGGCGGACCGGTATGGCTGCCTGCCAAGGGTCCCCTCCACATTCCAGAGCCGGTCCAGCACCTTCGCATGAGCGGGGTTGGACAATCGCGGTAAATCCCCCTGCGCGCGCGTTTCCCGCGCGAGCGTGTCGAGGCCCTGAAATGCTGCGGCCGATTCGTTTTGATTGGCGGAAGAGACATCGGCCTTTGCCACCAAGGGCATCGCGCCAAACCACGACAATAACAACAGCGCTGGAATCAATCGCTTCAAGGTGGCGTTCTCCTCAATTGAACTGACGTTCTTTTTCACGGTGCATGACAGGTTTTATGGCGCCCGCAACTCGAGCGCAACATCAGGTAGCAATTCCGACGACCTGCCGAACGGCTTGCGCCCCTTGCTGCGAATCGCGCAACCCGCTAGCTTTCAACCACAGGCTAGACCCAAGCCTCCCCCCTCCTTTCGGGAAAGCATCGCACATGCAGGGTGACGCCAAATCATCGAACCATCTGTTCGAGCATCGCATGAGGAGGGGTTGCGTTTCGGCTCGCGATGGAGGTCTTTGATGAAACTTTCTGCACCGATATTTCAGCTGAAACGCCGTGCAAAGCTGATGGCGCGAAACAATGATGTTCCGCTGAATGAAGCGCTGGATCAGATCGCGCAAGAAGAGGGCTTTGCAAGGTGGAGCATGCTGTCGTCCCGAATGTCTTCCAGGCCACTTTCCGAAACGGTGCTTTCCCGCCTCGATGCCGGCGACCTTTTACTGCTCGCTGGCCGACCCGGGCAGGGCAAGACCATGCTTGGTCTTCAGCTTCTGATCGATGCGGCCCGGGACGGCCGCGAGGCGTTTCTGTTTACCTTGGAATTGACCGAAAAACAGGCGGGAAAATATCTCCAATCGCTTGAAAAAGAGAATGAAGGCTTCGCCAACCAAGTTCAGATTGTCACTTCCGATGAAATTAGTGCGGACTACATCATCGATCGGATGTCGGGGTCACGACCGGGAACAGTCGCGGTGATCGACTATCTCCAGGCGCTGGATCAACAGCGGAGCAAGCCCGTTCTTTCCGAGCAGCTACGAGCCCTCGGTGATTTTGCGCGACGGACAGGTTGCGTTCTGGGCTTCATTTCGCAAATCGACAGATCGTTCGATCCGGAAAGCAAGCGGCTTCCCGACATTCGCGATATTCGCCTTCCGAACTTCGTCGATCTCGGCCTTTTTAACAGGGCGTGCTTCCTCCACGACGGCGAAGCGCAGCTTCAGGACGTCACCTGATTGCCTGCCGCGACTTGACGGGTCGCGGCAGTCACTCTCCTGAAATCTGGTTTCGGCATAGCGCGGACACGTGCCTGAAACCGCGTGAGAAGACAGCGGAAAACGCCAAGCAACTGCGGAAATAGGGCCGCCACAGCCTTGCCGCCTTCTTCAGTATCCGGCTTTAACAACCCTTGACGCCCGTGCGCGTCACTCCTATTCTTTTATTTACGTGAACGTAAAAGTAATAAAGCAATCATCAGGTTGTCTGACAATTGACTGGCGTGCGACATGTTTTGCCGCTATAGAAGCTCGACAAAGGCGTCCTGCTTTGCGAAGACAGGCGCTGGTGGATGCGGTGTCGCGGATGGCTTTTTGACCGGCGCAGGCGATGCGCCGGGAATGCCTGAAAGCGGATATAACAACAGCCGGATGGGACCGGCGATGCGGAGAGGATGAGATGACGGAAGCGATGGAACTGCCCGAACGCGAAGCGATGGAATTCGACGTTGTGATCGTTGGCGCGGGTCCTGCGGGCCTTGCCGCCGCGATCCGGCTGAAGCAGGTGGAGCCGGAGCTTTCGGTCGTCGTTCTCGAAAAGGGCGCGGAAGTCGGTGCGCATATTCTCTCCGGTGCCGTGGTCGATCCGATCGGCATCGACAGGCTGCTGCCGGGCTGGCGCGAAGAGGAGGGGCATCCCTTCAAGACCGAGGTCAAGGACGACCAGTTCCTGTTCTTAGGCCCGGCCGGCTCCATTCGCCTGCCGAATTTCATGATGCCGCCGCTGATGAACAATCATGGCAATTACATCGTCTCGCTCGGGCTGGTCTGTCGCTGGCTGGCGGAAAAGGCGGAAGGGCTCGGCGTCGAAATCTATCCGGGCTTTGCCGCAACCGAAGTGCTCTATAACGATGAGGGTGCGGTGATCGGTGTCGCCACCGGCGATATGGGCATCGAGAAGAACGGTGAGCCGGGCCCGAACTTCACCCGCGGCATGGAGCTGCACGGCAAATACGTGCTGATCGGCGAAGGCGTGCGCGGTTCGCTCGCCAAGCAGCTGATTTCCAAATTCGATTTGTCCCGGGATCGCGAGCCGCAGAAATTCGGCATCGGCATCAAGGAACTCTGGCAGGTGAAGCCGGAGAAGCACAAACAGGGTCTCGTGCAGCATTCCTTCGGCTGGCCGCTCGGTTTCAAGACGGGCGGCGGTTCCTTCCTCTATCATCTCGAAGATAACCTCGTCGCCGTCGGCTTCGTGGTGCACCTCAACTACAAGAACCCCTATCTTTATCCCTTCGAGGAATTCCAGCGCTTCAAGACGCATCCGGCCATCCGCGAGACCTTCGAGGGCGGCAAGCGCATCTCCTATGGCGCGCGCGCCATCACCGAAGGCGGCTACCAGTCGGTACCTAAGCTGACCTTCCCCGGCGGTGCGCTGATCGGCTGTTCCGCCGGTTTCGTCAATGTGCCGCGCATCAAGGGCAGCCATAATGCGGTGCTGTCGGGCATGCTGGCGGCAGAAAAGATCGCCGCGGCGATTTCCGCCGGCCGCGCCCATGACGAGGTGGCGGAGATCGAGGCCGAATGGCGCGACGGCGATATCGGCAAGGACCTGAAGCGGGTCAGGAACGTCAAGCCGCTGTGGTCGAAATTCGGCACGCTGATCGGCGTCGGTCTTGGCGGTCTCGACATGTGGACGAACCAGCTGTTCGGCTTCTCCGTCTTCGGCACGCTGAAGCACGGCAAGACGGATGCGGAGAGCCTTGAACCGGCCTCGAAACATAAGCCGATCGCCTATCCGAAACCAGATGGCGTGTTGACCTTCGACCGCCTCTCCTCGGTGTTCCTGTCCTCCACCAACCATGAGGAAGACCAGCCGGTGCATCTTCAGGTGAAGGACATGGCGCTGCAGAAATCGTCCGAGCACGACGTCTTTGCCGGCCCTTCGACGCGTTATTGTCCGGCCGGCGTTTACGAATGGGTGGAGAAGGACGGCGAAGAAGTCTACGTCATCAACGCCCAGAACTGCGTGCACTGCAAGACCTGCGACATCAAGGACCCCAACCAGAACATCAACTGGGTGCCGCCGCAGGGCGGCGAGGGGCCGGTTTACGCCAATATGTGACGGCGATTACGGCCGAAGCCTTCTCTTCCGTCATGCTCGGGCCTGTCCCGAGCATCTGCAACGGATTGATTTCACGATACGTGGATAGGTCCTCGGGACGGCCCCGAGGATGATGCCGAGCGTGGGAAGACCGCTCGCAATCACTCTCAGCCATTGTGTCATACGGCCGAGAGTGACGACATTTGTGGAACGAGCAGACCTCTGATCGAAGGGCCAATTTCCCGCGAAGCAGACGCGTCGTTAACGGTTGCCGTGTCTAGCCCGGGATGAGAGAGCGGCGTTCACAGCCCGTCTCCCCGTCAGTATTTGTGGATTGCTCTTCGATTTCCTACATATAGGATGTTGGGGTGTTGCGTGGTCGCGTGGCCCGTGGATTGTGGTTCAGCGATGCGGTAACGCCTTGAATGTGCATATGGTCCTAGGTACCGTCGCCCGACGGCAGGGAGTGAAGGAATGTCCGGCTTTCAAAGGCTGAATATCGTGCGGAAGACAGGGTTCGTTGCCGGTGTGGCGACGCTTGCGATGATTGCCGTTTCTTTCAGCGGCGGTCCGCTGGTGGCCGCAAGCTGCCGTACCGACGCCATGGCCGGCATCGACTGGCGCGAATGCAACAAGCGTCTGCTGATGCTGGGCGGCAGTAATCTCGATTCGGCAATGCTTTACGGCACGGATTTCACCTATACCGACCTGCGCGGTTCGTCGCTGAAGGGGGCCAATCTCGAGAAGGCCAAGCTTATCCGCACGGCCCTTGGCGAGGCGAACCTGCAGGGCGCCAATCTGACCAAGGTGGAAGCCTATCGCAGCGATTTCTCCGCCGCCGACGCCACCAACGCCAAATTCGTCAATGCCGAAATGCAGCGGACCAAATTCGAAAACACCAAGCTGGACGGCACGGATTTCACCAAGGCTGAACTCGGCCGCGCCGATTTCGAGGGCGCGACGCTGAACGGCTCGAAATTCTCCCTGACCAATCTGTCACGAGCCCGTTTCGGCGGCGCCAAGCTCGGCGGTCCGGTGGATTTCACCAGCGCATTCCTGCTGCTGACGAGGATCGAAGGGGTCGATCTTTCCGCTGCCACCGGCCTTGATCAGAAACAGATCGACATTGCCTGCGGCGACGCCAAGACCAAATTGCCGAACGGACTCACCGCGCCGGCCTCCTGGCCGTGCCCGGAAGATCCGGACGACGATTGACAGGAATAGCCGGGCGTTTTTGCGCTCGGCCCAAACATCTCCATAAGCGGAAGAGAAGCGTCCGCGATGCGGACGCCTCACCTTCGATCAGAAGCCCGAAAGCACGATCTTGCCCTTGGCCCTGTTGCTCTCGATCAGCGCATGCGCCTTGATGAGATTTGCGGCATTGATGGTGCCGAAAACCTCGGTCAGCGTCGTCTTGATCTTGCCGGCATCGACCAGTTCCGCCACGTGGTTGAGCAGCCTGTGCTGTTCGATCATGTCAGGCGTCTGGAAGACGGCGCGGGCGAACATCATTTCCCAATGGATCGAGATGCATTTGCGCTTGAAAGCCATGACGTCGAAACCGCCGGCCGGATCGTCGATCAGCGCGAAACGACCCTGCGGCGCAATGGTCGCCACGCTGTCGGCGGCATGAATGTCGCTGTGGGTGGTGGAGAAGACAAAGCCCGGCGCACCGAGCCCGAGCGCCTCCACCTGCGGGGCGATCGGCTTGCTGTGATCGATGACGTGATGCGCGCCGAGTTCCTTCACCCACGCAATCGTCTCGGGCCGTGAAGCGGTGGCAATGACGGTGAGATCGGTCAGCGCCCGCAGAAGCTGGACGGCGATGGAGCCGACGCCGCCCGCGCCGCCGATGACCAGAATGGCGTTGGCCGCGCCCGGAACCGGCTCCTTCACCCGCAGCCGGTCGAACAGCGTCTCGTAAGCGGTGATGGCGGTGAGCGGCAGCGCGGCGGCTTCCTCGAAATTCAGGGACTTCGGCTTTGCGCCGACAATGCGCTCGTCCACGAGATGGAACTCGCTGTTGGAGCCGGGGCGGTTGATGACACCGGCGTAAAACACCTCGTCGCCCGGCTTGAACAGCGAGACCTTGTCGCCGACGGCCTTTACCACGCCCGCCGCATCGAAGCCGAGCACGCGGGGTTCGCCGTTTTCCGGCGACTGATTGCGGCGCACCTTGGTATCGACGGGGTTCACCGAAACGGCCTTCACTTCCACCAGAATATCGTGCCCCTTCGCTTCCGGCTGGGGCAGGTCGATATCGACGAGGGCGTCTTTCGCGGTGATGGGCTGGCTGGTCCTGTAACCGATGGCGCGCATGAACAGTCTCCTTTGCTTGTTTGCGTGCCTCTTACTTGATACATATGAACATCGATCGCAAGAATGCACATTTTGTGATGATACATACAAAAAGGATACTGGGATGTCGCGACCGCGCGCCAAGCTCACCGGCAACTTTCCCGGCTGCCCGGTGGAGTCGGCTTTAAGTTTCCTCGATGGCAAATGGAAGGGCGTGATCCTGTATCACCTCATCAATGAGGGCACGCTGCGCTTCAACGAGCTGCGCCGCCATATTCCGAGTGTCACCCAGCGCATGCTGACCAAGCAGCTGCGCGAACTGGAAGAGGCCGGCCTGATTTCCCGCACCGTTTTCCCGGTGGTGCCGCCACGCGTGGACTATGCGCTGACACCGCTCGGCGAGACGATGATACCGGTGATTTCGGCGCTGAAAAGCTGGGGCGACGCCCATGTCGTGTGCAGGAACGGCGCGAAATATACCCGCCTTCCCGAGACGAAGGAAAAGGCCGCCTGAAAAATCACGGGTAAAAGCGCACCCATCCGTGCGCCTTTTTCATGGTGCGATGCAACATGTATTTGCCCCGATTGATGCATAATGCTGCGATCTCGATTCGCAGCAGGGACATCAAGACACATGAGCATCGGTTGGTTGGAGGCCGCATTTCTCGGCTTTTTGCAAGGGCTTACGGAATTTCTTCCGATTTCTTCAAGCGCGCATCTGAGGATCGCCGGGGAGTTCCTGCCCTCCGGCGCGGATCCGGGAGCCGCCTTCACCGCGATTACGCAGATCGGCACCGAAGCGGCCGTGCTGGTTTATTTCTGGTCGGATATCATGCGCATTGCCATCGCCTGGCTCCGGCAGAACTTTCGCCTTGGCGAGTATAACAAGGCCGATGCCCGGCTCGGCTGGCTCATCATCATCGGTTCCGTGCCGATCGTCTTTCTTGGCCTGTTCTTCAAGGATGCCATCGAGCACTCGCTGCGCAACCTTTACATCACCGCCGTGATGCTGATCGTCTTCGGCATCGTTCTCGGCGTTGCCGATAAAATCGGTGAGAAGCGTTACAAGCTGAACCAGCTCATTTGGCGAGACGGTATCCTGTTCGGTTTCGCGCAGGCCATGGCGCTTATCCCCGGCGTTTCGCGCTCGGGCGGCACCATCAGCGCCGGCCTGCTTTTAGGCTACACCCGCGAGGCGGCCGCACGTTATTCCTTCCTGCTCGCCGTTCCCGCCGTCTTCGGTTCCGGTTTTTACCAGCTCTTCAAGAGTATCGGCGAGGACAATCCAGTCGGCTGGGGCCCGACGGGGCTCGCGACCCTGATCGCCTTCGTTGTCGGTTATGCCGTGATCGTCGTCTTCCTCAAGCTTGTCTCCACCAAGAGCTACATGCCCTTCGTCTGGTACCGCGTGGTCATTGGCGTTATTCTTTTGGGGCTGCTGGGAACGGGCGTGATCAACGCGGGTGGGTGATTAGGGCTTTGTCGATTGAAACGACGCTTTTGGCAAAGTTGCATCATTCGCACTCCGTCACCCCGGACTTGATCCGGGGTCCAGCGCGATCAAGTCTTTGATCGCAATAGACTCTTTTCACGGCGCAGACGCGCCGTGGCTGGATGCCGGATCAAGTCCGGCATGACGGAGGAAAAATTATTCTGTGCCCTAAAAAGTTGAAGGCCCGCTCTTCCGAGCGGGCCTTTTGTCTTTTACAGCAACGTACCGCTGAGGATCACCAGCGCCACCGAGAAGTAGATGATGAGCCCGCTGACATCCACCAGCGTCGCGACGAAGGGGGCCGAGGCGCTGGCGGGATCGAGCCGCAGGCGCTGCAGCACGAAGGGCAGCATGGAGCCGGCGAGCGAACCGAAGGTGACGATGCCGACGAGGGCCGCGAAAACGGTGGCGCCGACCAGCAGCCAGTGCTCGCCGTAGTCGTAGAAACCGGCTTGCTGCCAGAGGCTCAGGCGCAGGAAACCGATGGCGCCCAGAATGCAGCCGAGCGTCAGGCCCGTCGGAATTTCCCGCAGCAGCACCCGCCACCAGTCGGAAAGCTTCAGCTCGCCAAGCGCCAGCGCCCGGATGATAAGCGAGGTGGCCTGCGAACCGGAGTTGCCGCCCGACGACATGATGAGCGGAATGAACAGTGTCAGCACCACGGCCTTTTCCAGCTCGCCCTCGAAATGCTGCATGGCGCTGGCCGTCAGCATTTCACCGAGGAAGAGTGCTGCGAGCCAGCCGGCGCGCTTGCGGATCATGTCCGGAAAGCCGATCGTCATATAGGGCTTGCCGAGCGCCTCCATACCGCCGAACTTGTGGGCATCTTCCGTCGTGTCGGCGATCATGGTGTCGATCACGTCATCGACGGTGACGATGCCGAGAATATGCGAGCGGTCATCGACGACGGGAAGCGCCAGAAGGTCGTGCTTGCGGATCAGCCGGGCGACATCCTCCTGCGACATCAAGGGGCTGGCGCAGACGATGCCTTCCTTCGATGCGACGGAGAGGATGGAGGCGCCGGCTTCGCCGGTCAGCAGGCGGCGCAGCGTCACGACGGTGGAAAGCGTTCCGTCCTCAGCCAGCACATAGATGGCATAGACCGTTTCACGCGACCGCTCGACGACGCGGATGTGCGAAAGGGTCTGTTCCACCGTCCAATTGTCCGGCACGCTGACGAATTCGGTGGTCATGATCGAGCCGGCGGTACGCGGCGGATAACCCATCAGGTGCTGGATGGAGAGCGCCGTCGTGCGGTCCAGCCGGGAAAACAGCTTTGCGCGCGGCTCTTCGGCCATTTCCGCCATGACGTCGGCAACGCGGTCGTCAGACATCAGATTGACGAGGCGGGCGGCCTGTTCGACAGGAATATGGGCGATGATGGCGGCGGCGCCATGCAGTTCGGGCCGGTCGAGAATGGCGACGGCCTTTGCCTGCGGCATGGCGAGGAGGGCGGTTACGGCCTCGGCGACATCCAGCGTGTTGAGGTGCTCGACGCGTTCGGCAATGGTGGTGGAGGAACCGGCGTTTCCGCTACGAAGAAGACGTGCGGCCTTGCTGGCCCTCTGGGAGAGGTTGTGGAAGTTCATGATTGCTCACCTTTCCGTCGATTCGCCGATCACGGCGAACGCGGTGGTGAGCCGACAGCGGTCGGATCAGTTCACGTTCGCCGGTCTCGGCAAAGGCAATCGACTGCTACTGTCGCTAGACATCCAATGATGCTCCGTTGAAATCCGCGCCGTGCTGATTGGCCTGCGCGTAAGGCCGTGTTGCGCCTGAAACCGAAAAGAGTCAAGCACCCGATTGTGAAATTTCCGTAAGCTGCGATAGGGCCGGCTCAGGCCGCCTTTTCGCGCCGTTCGACGGTGACGGAAACAAGGAAAACGCCAAGCCCGAGAAGGGAAAGAACCGCGCCGACATAACCAGTGGAGGCGTAACCGAAACCCATGGCGATGACGAGGCCGCCGAGCCAGGCGCCGAGCGCATTGGCGATGTTGAAGGCGGAATGGTTGGAGGCGGCGGCCAGCGTCTGCGCATCCTGCGCCACATCCATCAGCCGCGTCTGCACGGCCGGACAGGCGGCGAAACCGCAGCCGATCAGGAAGACGCAGAGGCAGAGCATGAAAGGATTGTCCGCCGTCATGCCGAACACGGTCATGACAAGCACGTTGAAGGCGAGCATGCCGCCAATCGTGCCGTTGAGCGAAATATCGGCCAGCCGCGAGCCGACCACATTGCCGACATTCATGCCGATGCCGAACAGCGCCAGCACCATGGAGACGGTGGAAACCGGCATCATCGCCACATCGGTGGTGGTCTTGGCGATATAGCTGAAGACCGAGAACATGCCGCCGAACCCGACGGCGGCAATGGCGAGCGTCAGCCACACCTGCACGCGGCGGAAAGCGCCGAGTTCACGCCATACGCTGGCGCCTTCCTCCACCCTGTCACGCGGCTGGAAAAACCAGAGCAGGGCCACCGTCAGAAGCGCGATGCCGCCGACCAGCATGAAGGCCGCGCGCCAGGACAGCAGCTGGCCGAAGAAGGTGGCGAGCGGCGTGCCGAGCAGGGTGGCGATGGTGAGGCCGAGCATGACGCGGCCAACGGCGCGGGCGCGCTTGTGGATCGGCGCCATGGAGGCCGCCACCAGCGCCGCAACCCCGAAATAAGCCCCATGCGGCAGGCCGGTGATGAAGCGCAGAACGGTGAAGCTCAGGAAATCCGGCGCGACGGCGCTCAAGATATTACCGGCCGCAAAAAGCCCCATCAGGCCGAGAAGCAGGGTGCGGCGCGTCATGCGCGCGGCGAGAACCGCGATGATCGGCGCGCCGATGACCACGCCGAGCGCATAGGCCGTGATGACATAACCCGCCTGCGGAACGGTGACGCCATAGGTGGTGGCAACGTCCGGAAGGAGGCCCATGATGGCGAATTCGCCGGTGCCGATGCCGAAGCCGCCGGCGGCAAGCGCCAGTTCGATGAGCGCGATGGCAAGCGGGGAAAGGGCCACGGCAGGAGCGTCCGTGTAAACGGTTTCATTCTCCGCGCCAGGGCGGGCTTCGGACATATTCGACTGGCTCATCGTGACCTGAAAAGCGGGAAGGGCCCACAGAAAAAAGGGCAAGACCGTATGGGAGCGGTCTGCCCTGACTGGAGATGCGCGGTCATGAAAATGACCTTAAGTGATCCCTAACATGAAATGATGCGTTGCGGTAGAGCGATTCTCGGCAAAAGAGCATCTTCACGCGATGGTGTTCGGAACCCTATATAGGGTCAGGCATTTACGCGCGGCTGCCTCAATGGATCGGGTTGGAAACATGAAGCTCATTGCAATTTTCAATCGTGACGGCGGCACGTTTCGCACCACCGACATGGAGGCCTATTGCGACCATGCCCGCGAGGTCTTCACCCGCGCCGGCCACGCCATCGATTGCCGTCTGGTCTCCGGAAAGGATATCGTTGAGGAAATGGAGCGCGCCGCCGATGAGCCGGGCATTGAAGGCATCATTGCCGGCGGCGGTGACGGCACGATTTCCGCAGCAGCCGCCATCGCCTGGAAACACGGCATCGCGCTCGGCATCGTTCCGGCCGGCACCATGAACCTCTTCGCCCGCTCGCTGAAGCTGCCGCTCGATATTCGCCAGGTGCTGGAGACGCTGGCGAATGGCGAGATTGCCAGTGTCGACATCGCCAGCGCCAATGGCCGCCTCTTCGTCCACCAGTTTTCCGCGGGCCTGCATTCGCGCATGGTGCGCTATCGCAACAATCTCGCTTTTGCCTCCCGCCTCGGCAAGATCAAGGCAAGCGTCCGCGCCGCCATCAACGTCATCCTCAATCCGCCGGTCTTCGAAGTGGAATACACCGTCAACGGCGAAACGCAGCATCGCAAGGTCTCGGCCATTTCCGTCTCCAACAATGAATTCGGCCAGAGCTCGCTGCTGGTGGCGGATAATGTCTCGGGCGGCCATCTCGGCTTTTATCTCACCGATCCGTTGCGTCCTTCCGGTGTCGCCAAGCTCGCTTTCGACATTCTGCGCGGCAGGCTGAAGGAAAACGCCGCCGTGACCGCCATGACGGTGACGGATGTGGAACTGCATTTTCCGAAGAGACGCCATGACCTGCGCTGCGTCATCGATGGCGAATTGCTGCCGATGGAGCGGGATGTGGCGCTCGAAGTCCATGCCGGCGAATTGAAGGTGCTGGTGGGTCGGTCGTTCTTCGCATAGCGCGTGACTGAGGAGCAGCGACACCCGCCTATGGACAGGGTGTTTGCCGCTTGTTTCTTCTCCCCGAGGGGGAGAAGTCCGCGGCAGCGGGATGAGGGGGCTACGGTAGAGATATTCGGAGAGCTAGCCCCCTCATCCGACCCTTCGGGCCACCTTCTCCCCGGCGG
>NZ_JBNWBW010000010.1:0-130891 GCF_053522725.1 Agrobacterium sp. 16-172Ci | reverse complement strand
TAAAACCTCAATGGGGGAAATGACTGTAGCGCATGACATAAGGTATAGACTTAAAGCTAATCAGCAAATCACGGCAGACGGCCTTCGGCGGAGGGTTACGTTTAAGGCCGGCATAATTGGAAAGATCAGGAGCTTCATGGGTGCTATACTCGCTTTCCAGGCTGCTCATACTAGTCTCGATAAGCTGTTTCTTTGCTTCCATAAATTCATCGTATTGATCCTGGGGAAGAGCAGAGATGTTCATGGGCTTAGCATTCGATAAATCGAACACGTACAAGCTGGTCAGTTTTCCCTGGAGCTTAAGAGTGACCGTCGAAAGACCAGAAGGATTGTCGCTCGCGCCCAATGACTTGCTTCCATCCCCCGGCAGTTGCGACGTCGCGTATGCGTCAGCGGATTTAGTATCGTGCTTCTCTAGTCCACCGTAGCGACTAGCGGAGCTATAATATGTTGCCGATCCAATCGTATTCATAGCAAATCTCCTACATTACTCCCCAATCATGCCGGATTGAACTTGCCTAAAGCTAACCATTACCCAGATAAATACTTAATAGCATCGCAGCATTTATTCTAATACGATAATCAATCGCACCCAAAAAATTGCCGTAATATAACATTGCTCTTTTTTTGCCCGAGAAGGCTAAATGACATCGCCAGTGGATAGCCACGCCACGAATCTTCATCATCCTGGCCTGCTGCCGGTTTTATGGACATCGAGTTCAGGTGTTCGTCCTGAAACCGGAGAGCATGAATACAAAGACGTATAAGCTTGAAGCAGTGAAGTTGGTCAGGGAACGTGGGGTCACTGTTGCGCAGGCTGCTCGTGATCTTGATGTTCACGAGAATGTCTTGCGCAAATGGTTCGGGAATACGGCGACGATCCCAACCAGTGGATTCCTACGGCGCCACTGCGCCACTGGCGCTGACCGCGATCCTGACGGCATCCGCGGTCGCACTTGCCTTGCTGCAGACCCTGTCCGTGATGCCAGATGTCTAAAACGTACGACCTGCCCGGAATTTGGTCCGGGCAGGTCTTTTTTGAAAAGCCGATTTTCTTGCCGTCGCTCTGGTTACTTGCGGTAGGCTAGCCCACCCCAGATGCGGCCTTCGTCTCTGTGGCGGCCGCCGTGTACTGCGCCGATATAGGCAGCCGCAGCGGAAACGAGCGCGGAAGCGGCCAGCAGGAATGCTGTCAGAATACCTGCGACCCGTGCTTTTTCTGCGGCATCCGCAGCCTTGGTCTTGGCATCGTCCAATGCCTTCTGTGCCTCAGCCTTCACGGTCTCGACCTGCTTCTGCGCTTCATCGACCTTCTTCTGTGCTTCCGTCCTGACGGCTTGCACACGCTCAACCGTCTGGTTCACGCGCGTTTGCGCATCGGTCTGGCTGATGTTTGTGCGGGCAGCGACCTGATTGGCGAGCCATGTTTTGTCGGCATCAGATATCTCGCCTGTCGCCATCAGATTGCCGAGGATCCCGCTAATCTGGCGCTGATAGTCACCGGCGCTCTGTTCACCCGTCATAGGGGTGGCGGGCGTATCGGTCCTCAGTAGCGTATCCGTGAAATAGTCGATCGGGTTCGTTCTCAGACCTTGCGGAAGCATCTGCTCAATGCTGGGTGCGGCAGCCTGACCGGCTCCTTGCGCCAGACCACCGGCTGCACTGCCAGCGCCGGAAATGATGCCGCCTGCCAGTTGGCCAGCCCCTTGAACGGCGCCGCCGACTGCGGAACCCGTGGCCTCGACGGCGGTCTGCGCCACGCTGCCGACAGCCTTGGCGCCACCGGACAGCACGCCGAGCGCGAGAAATGCCGAGACGACCGTCCCGAGACCCCATACGACCAAGCCGTTCACACCATCGCGGACCGTCAGTTCGTTCCTGTCGGCAGCGCCGGCGGGCCGACGCATGCGGCCGGCAATATAGCCACCCAGCATGTAGGAGCCGACCATGGAAATGATGACGAAGAGCGCGGTTATGATGAGCCAGACTGTGCTGATCTCGCCGCCATCGTCGGCCGAGATCGAACTCAGGCCCAAGCCGCCCGCGAATGCGGTGAGGACTGCCATGGCGCCCGAGGAGATGACGGCACCGGCGAAAATCGCTGGCCAGTCCACATAGCTGCGGTTTGGATTTGTTTCGATACCCGTTGGATCAACCATCAGCGTAGCCCCAGCAATGAGAGAATGAACAGGACAACGACGACGAGTCCGACTAGATAGATGATGGAATTCATGCGGTATCTCCTCCGAAAGGATGACCAATCCTCCGCGTAGCGGGTGATTATATGCAGCGAAAAATGTGAGCCGAGTGCTCCTGCACCAAACTCATCGCACCCGAAAAAGTTTCACGACTTCTCGTTGTTTCGGAAGGATTTTGCGCAAATTCAGCCGGCGGGCGACGGTGTGGGCACGGATGAGGAGGAGCCTGATCACTGGGCGAATATGAGCCTTGCGAGGAAATCCGGGCCCGAGATCGCAAGAGGGTGATCGCCGGCCTTTAAGCGCGGCCTTGCCCCCGTGGCGGTGCGCACTGCTACGATTTGATACATAAGTGCGGGTTTCAGGAAACATGCCGGATACCTGCAGGGCAGATCATGACCTGATCTATTTCGGATTAGGCAGGATTTCCCATGAAAAGCCAGATTTTCTTCGCCGTCGCCCTATCGGTTGCGGCAGCGGGTTTTGGAACCGTTTATTCAAGTTCAGCGGACACGCCGCCGGAAAACGCCTCTCCCATCTATGGTGTCACTCTTCCTGACGGATATCGTGACTGGACGTTCATCGCGCCCGCGCAGGAAGCGCCGCCGCTGGACGAGCTTCGCGCTGTTCTGGCAAACGATGTCGCCGTCAACGCCTACAAAAGCGGAACCCTGCCCTTTCCCGATGGCTCCATACTGGTGAAGCTTGCCTATAAGCGGCAGCAATCCACGGAGTTTCCGCCGGCCACGGTGCCGGGAGCGGCAACCACCGTGCAGGTGATGGTGAAAGATTCCAAGAAATATGCCGGCAGCCACGGCTGGGGCTTCGGGCGGTTTGTCAACGGCAAGCCGGTGGATGCCGCGCAACATGAGACCTGTCTCTCCTGCCACGAGGGCAACGTCAAGGACCATGATTTCGTCTTCACGCGCTATGCGCAGTGACAAATGACGGGGACGTGCGGTTTCGCTTTAGCCGCCGTGCGCCGGTGGCGGCTTTTACACTCGATTACAAATTCACCGAAGCGCCGACACATCAGGGATACGTGAGGCCGGGAAATTGGCGCCATCGCCGGGTCGCCTTCGCCGCCCGGAGCCCCGAACTCCTGCCTGAAAGGAAAAGATGATGACGTTTCTGGTCATTGCCTATCTCGGAGGGGCGCTGACAATTCTCAGCCCCTGTATCCTGCCCATCCTTCCCTTCGTTTTTGCGCGGGCGGGGCAACCGTTCCTGCGCAGCACGCTGCCCCTGCTTGCGGGAATGGCGGCAACCTTTTGCGCCGTCGCGACGCTGGCCGCGGTGGGTGGCAGCTGGGCAATCAGCGCCAATGAATATGGCCGGCTCGTCGCTCTTGCGCTGCTCGCGGTCTTCGGCGTCGGGCTGCTCTCGCCGCGTGCGGCCAGCATCATCACCCGTCCGGTCGTCGAGCTCGGCAACCGGCTCGCCAATGCCGCCGGCAAGCCCGGGGCAATGCCGAAGGTTGCGGGCTCGCTGTTACTCGGCATCGCCACCGGCCTTTTATGGGCGCCCTGCGCCGGACCGATCCTCGGGCTCGTGCTGACGGGTGCGGCCCTGAAGGGGGCCAATCTGGAAACCAGCCTGCTGCTCGCCGCCTATGCCGCCGGGGCTGCAACCTCCCTTGCCGTCGCCATCCTCGTCGGCGGCAGGGTATTTGCAGCCATGAAGCGGTCTCTCGGTTTCAGCGAGCGGATCCGGCAGGTGCTTGGCGCGGCGGTGCTTGCCGGCGTCGCGGTCATCGCGCTCGGGCTGGATACGGGTTTCCTGTCGCAGATATCCTATGCGAGCACGGCATCCTTCGAACAGCGGGTGCTCGATCGGCTCCACACCGCCATAGCGCCCGAAGTGGCGGCGGCGGGCGTCAGCACCGCCACGGCCCGGTCGGAGCTGCCGGTTGAGGGCAAGGCCCCATCCCTCGACGGCGCCGTGGAGTGGCTCAATTCCCCGCCGCTCACGCGTGAGCAATTGCGCGGCAAGGTCGTTCTCGTCGACTTCTGGACCTATTCCTGCATCAACTGCATCCGGACCATTCCCTATGTGCGTGCCTGGGCGGACAAATACCGGGATCAGGGCCTCGTCGTCATCGGCGTTCACGCCCCCGAATTCGCCTTTGAAAAGAAGATCGACAATGTCAGACAGGCCGTCACCAGCTTCAAGATCGATTACCCGGTGGCAATCGACAATGATTACAAGATCTGGCGCGCCTTTGATAACAGCTATTGGCCGGCACATTACCTGATCGATGCCAGGGGCCAGATCCGCTACCACCATTTCGGCGAGGGCAACTATCGGCAGACCGAAGAGGCGATCCAGGACCTGCTGCGCGAGGCCGGCAGCAGCGCCTCCGCCAGCGCACCGGTGAGCCCGCAGGCGACAGGAGCCGAAGCCGGTGCGGATATCGGGCACATGCGCTCGGGCGAAACCTATATAGGCTATCGGCAGGCTCGAAGCTTCGCATCCAACGAGGCGATGCGTGCAGACACGCCGCGCAACTACTCCGTCAAGACGCCTTCCCTCAACGAATGGGGACTTTCCGGCACCTGGACGGTTGGCGCGGAGGCGGCCACACTTGATGCGGCTGATGGCGGCATCACCTATCGCTTCAGCGCCCGTGACCTGCATCTGGTCCTTGGGCCGGATGCAGCCGGAAAACCGGTTCGTTTCCAGGTCACCATCGACGGGCATCCGCCGGGTGCGGATCATGGCGCCGACACGGATGCCGAGGGCAATGGCGTCGTCACCTCAACCCGTCTTTACCAGCTCGTCCGCCAGTCCGGCGCCGTCGAAGCGAGAACCTTTACCATCCGCTTCCTCGACCCCGGCGTGCAGGCCTATGCCTTCACTTTCGGCTGATCCGGATTTTCCTCCCGTTCCCATCAAAACCAAAGGAGAAATATGATGCACCATCGTCTCATGCCAAAATTCGCGCTTGCCGTCGCAACCGCACTGATCGCTTTTGCCGCACAGGCGGCAGAGGTGAAGAATATCGTCATCGTCCATGGCGCGCTGGCCGATGGTTCGGCCTGGCGCAGGGCGACAGACATCCTTGAAAGCCGTGGTTTCAACGTCACGATCGTGCAGGAGCCCATCACCTCTCTTGCCGATGACGTGGCGGCCACCAACCGTGTTCTCGATCTCCAGCAGGGGCCGAGCCTGCTTGTCGGGCACAGCTACAGCGGGATGGTGATCTCGGAAGCGGGTAACCGGCCGGATGTGGCCGGGCTGGTCTATGTCGCCGCCTTCCAGCCGGAGAAGGGAGAGAGCCTTCTCGACCTCGCCGGCTCGAAACCGCCGGCTGGCAACGGCATCAAGCCGACGAAGGATGGCGCGTTCCTTTATCTCGATCCCGCCGTCTTTGGACAGGATTTCGCCGGCGACCTGCCGCGTGAGGACGCGGCCTTCATGGCAAGAAGTCAGGCCTTCGCCGCCAAGGCCGCCTTTGCCGCCAAAGCCGGCGAACCCGCCTGGAAAACCAAGAAAAGCTGGTCGATTGTCGCAACGCAGGACCGCTCGATCAACCCCGATCTCGAGCGCGACATGGCCAAGCGCGCCGGCAGTGCGGTGACCGAGATTGCGGCAAGCCATGCGGTCTTTGCCTCCCAGCCCGAAAAGGTCGCAGACGTCATCGAACAGGCCGCCCGGCAATCCGCCAAATAAACCGCGCCCGCCTCGAGTCCAACACAGCCGCCCCAGACACCGGGGCGGCTGATTGCGTGAGGGCGGACCGAATGTATCAGTCTGTATCCGGAATGCCCCCTGCTACAAAACCATTCACATTCGTCCTCCTTGCGACACATCGAGGATACACGCACCGCGTTACCTGCCCGCATCCAACATGGACAGGAGAGACAGCAATGAATTCCGAGATCAATTTCCAGCGCCGCCGCTTCTTCGGCATTGCCGCAATGACAGTTGCCGCCGTCGAATTCGGGGCCGCAGGCCTTGCTCATGCCAAGGGCGAAGCGCCTTCGCCTCAGCCGTCAACCGGACGCGACGGAGCCACCTCCTTTGGCGCCCTGAAGCAGGTTGAAGCGGGCGTACTCAGCGTCGGTTATGCAGAAGCCGGCCCCGCAGACGGCCCGGTCGTGCTGCTGCTGCACGGATGGCCTTATGACATCTACAGCTATGTCGATGTCGCACCCATCCTTGCATCGGCTGGATATCGGGTACTCATCCCCTATTTGCGCGGGTATGGCACGACCCGTTTTCTCTCGGACGACACCGCACGCAACGGACAGCAGGCGGCGCTTGCGGTCGACATGATCGCCTTTCTCGACGCGCTCGGCGTCAAGCAGGCCGTCGTTGCCGGTTATGACTGGGGCGCTCGCACCGCCGACATCATGGCGGTGCTCTGGCCCGAACGTTGCACCGGGCTCGTATCGGTCAGCGGCTACCTTATCGGCAGCCAGGAGATCAACAGGAAGCCGCTTCCGCCCAAGGCGGAACTCTCCTGGTGGTATCAGTTCTATTTCGCGACGGAACGCGGCCGTGCGGGCTATGCCGCCAACACCCGCGACTTCGTGCGCCTGATCTGGCAGACGGCATCTCCAACCTGGAAATTCAGCGACGAGACCTTCAATCGTTCGGCCCCCGCATTCGACAATCCCGACCATGTGGCCATCACCATCCATAACTACCGCTGGCGGCTGGCACTGGCCGACGGAGAATCCAAGTACGACAATTACGAGCGCCAGCTTGCGAAACTTCCCGTCATCACAGTGCCGACGATAACGCTGGAAGGCGACGCCAACGGCGCGCCGCATCCGGATCCTTCCGCCTACGCATCGAAGTTTTCCGGCAAGTACCAGCACCGCAACATCAGCGGCGGCATCGGCCACAACCTGCCGCAGGAAGCACCCGAGGCTTTTGCCAGGGCTGTTCTGGACGTCGCAAAGCTTTAAACTTGCCGAAGCCCGCGAACCGTTGTCTTACTGCATGTGACGCAGGGGACGCGGTAGCGGGCCACTCGAACCGTCCGGACGACGAAGGCATCCAATGGAACATATCGACCATATTCTCGTCGTAGACGACGACAGGGAAATCCGGGAGTTGGTTTCCAGCTACCTGAAGAAGAACGGCCTGCGCACGAGCGTGGCGGCCGACGGACGGCAGATGAGAAGTTTTCTCGACGGCAATACCGTCGATCTCATCGTGCTCGACGTGATGATGCCTGGCGATGACGGGCTGGTCCTATGCCGTGAGCTGCGGGCGGGGAAACACAAAGCCACGCCGGTCTTGATGCTGACCGCCCGCGATGACGAGATGGATCGCATTATCGGGCTCGAAATGGGAGCCGACGACTATCTGTCGAAGCCCTTCGCTGCCCGTGAGCTTCTTGCGCGGATCAAGGCCATCCTGCGCCGCACGCGGATGCTGCCTCCCAATCTGCAGATCAGCGAGGCCGGGCAGCTCCTGACCTTTGGTGACTGGCGCCTCGACACGGTGGGCCGTCACCTGCTCGACAGGGAGGGCACGACCGTTGCCTTGAGCGGGGCTGAATACCGGCTTCTCAGGGTCTTCATCGATCATCCCCAGCGCGTCCTCAACCGGGACCAGCTGTTAAATCTCACCCAGGGACGCGATGCGGAGCTTTTCGACCGGTCGATCGATCTTCTTGTGAGCCGCGTGCGCCAGCGCCTGGGGGATGACGCGCGCGAACCCATCTACATCAAGACCGTACGGGCGGAGGGTTATGTCTTTGCGGTGCCCGTGGAGATTTCGGAGCCGAGGATATGAACGGCCCGCGCCTGCTCGCCGGCTGGTGGCCGCGCTCATTGCGGTCCAGACTTTTCATCATCCTTTTTGCCGGCCTCGCCATTGCCTACGGCCTGTCGTTCAGCATCCTCTTTGCCGAACGATATATGTCGGCAAAGGCGGTCATGCTCGGCACTCTGGAGCAGGATCTGGCGGTATCGATCGCCATCATCGACCGCCTGCCTGCGGAAGAGCGGGCGCAATGGGTCCATCGCCTGAGCCGCAACAATTATCAACTCGTCCTCGGCCCCGGTCTTCCCGGTGTTTCCGACATGACCGGCCGCGGCGCTGAAATTGCGCAGAGGATCGAGGAAGCCGCGGGACACCGTTTTCCCGTCAGGGTCGAGTCCATTCCCGGCGACGGCAAGCGGCTTCAGGCGCACCTGACGCTTTCGGACGGCTCGCCCCTGACGATCGACGTGACACCGCGCGGCGTGATGCCCCTGGCGGAATGGCTGCCTTATGTCTTCGCCGCGCAGATGGCGCTTCTCCTCCTCTGCACCTGGTTTGCAGTGCGACAGACGACCAGACCCCTCAGCGCGCTTGCTGCGGCAGCCGAAGCGCTGGATCCGGGGGAAAAGGGGTCGCCGATGAGTGAGGGCGGCCCAAGCGAAGTTGCTCACGCCGCCCGCGCCTTCAACGCCATGCGCGATCGCGTCGCGCAATATCTCGAGGAGCGCGTCCAGATTCTTGCGGCGATTTCGCACGACCTGCAGACGCCCATCACCCGGATGCGGTTGCGGGCCGATATGGCAGACGATACGCCGGAAAAGGAAAAGCTGGTCAGTGACCTGCGTGAAATCGAACGTCTGGTGCAGGATGGGATCGCTTACGCACGCAGCGCTCACGGCAATGGCGAGAAATCCTCCCGTATCGATCTGGCCTCTTTCATCGACAGCATTGCCTACGACTATCAGGATACCGGAAAAGCCGTAACGGTTGCCGGCATGGTGCGCGGCACCGCGTCGACAAAGCCCCATGCATTGCGAAGAATCCTGACGAACTTCATAGATAACGCCCTCAAATTCGCCGGCAGCGCCGAGATTAAAGTGGACCGGCGTGGTGAAGGCACAGTGGTCATCACGGTGCTCGATCGGGGGCCGGGCATCCCGGACGAGATGCTGCAAAATGCCATGCAACCCTTCTTCCGGATCGAAACATCGAGAAACCGCGATACGGGCGGAACCGGTCTCGGACTGGCGATCGCCCAGCAACTCGCCGGAACGATCGGCGGCTCGGTTCGCCTCTATAACAGGCAGGGCGGCGGGCTTGCGGCCGAGGTCGCTTTTCCCTGAGAGGGAGGCGGGTCGACGATAACCAGTGACAAAGCGCCGATACTTTTCGATACAGTTTCGCAGTTTCCGGAAACATGCCGGATACGCTGATCCATCACAAAGCTCCTATCACGAAGCGCCGCAGCAGCGGCAAATGAAAGGAGCCTCCCATGACCAAGATCGAGACTGTTCTTTATACCGGCAAGACCCACACGACCGGCGGGCGTGACGGATCGGCGCAAAGCGATGATGGCGCGCTGGGCATCAAGCTCTCGCCTCCGGGCAGCGGAAAGCCGGGCACGAATCCCGAACAGCTTTTTGCGGCCGGCTGGTCGGCATGTTTTATCGGCGCCATGACAAAGGCGGCGGCGAAACGCCAGCTCCGGCTTCCCGCCGACACCGCCGTCGATGCGGAAGTCGACCTCGGCACGACGGGCGGCGAGTTCTTCCTGCAGGCTCGCCTGTCGGTAAGCCTGCCCGGGATCGATCGTCCCGTAGCACAGGCCATCATCGAGGATGCCCACCAGATCTGCCCCTATTCGAAGGCAACCAGGGGAAACATCGATGTTACGCTCAAGCTCGCTTAAGCCTGTTGTCTCCGCCCGTGCGCTTGTCATCGCCATCGTGTTTGCGGCGATATTTGCAGCGCCGTGCGTATATGATGCAGCATCCGACGAGCCCTCGCCGCTTGCGGGACTTCTGGGCGCGGTCTCATCGATGTGACCACAAGGGAACGGCTCGGCGCCCGCCGCAGCCGTTTTCGCGTTTCCACTTCGTCCTGCCATCCCTCTGATCAACTCAATGAAGCCTGCTTGGGCCCATGCGGCGCGCCTCCAGCGCGTTCCGCGGCGGCCAGACGAGCCGGATTTCCAACCATCTTAAACGAGGCCAGATCAATGCGATCAATTGAACACATCTATATCGACGGTAAATTTGTGGTGCCAGACGGCAATGAACGGCTGGACCTTTTCAATCCGGCGACGGAAGAAAAAATCGGCGATGTCCGGCTTGGCAATGCAGATGATGCAAGGGCCGCAGTGGCAGCCGCAAAACGGGCTTTTCCCGCCATGGCAACCTCCACCAAGGCGCAGCGTATCGATATGCTGCGCAGCCTGCGCGATACGATCGAAGAGCGACCGGATGAGCTCACGCAGGTCATGACCGAAGAATACGGCGCACCCGCTTATTTCACGGCTTTCTCCGTTCAAAACGCAGCGTCGATTTTTGATGTTATGGCTGAGACCGTGGCGAACTACGACTTTGACCGGGTCGTGGGCAAAAGCACGGTCAGGATGCTGCCGCGCGGCGTTCTCGCCGCCATCACGCCCTGGAACAGCAATTTCGGTTTTATCGCCACCAAGCTTGCGCATGCAATCGGTTCAGGCTCGTCGCTCGTCATCAAGCCGGCCGAACAGAGTGCGTTTCAGACCGATATTCTGGTGAGAAGGCTGCATCGGGCCGGCCTGCCGGCAGGAGTTTTCAACATCGTCAACGGCACGGGTCCAGTGGTCGGTGCGGCGCTGACGCAGGATCCCGACGTGGCGACCGTCAGTTTCACCGGTTCCACCCAGGCTGCAAAGATCATTCAGCGAGCGGCGATCGACGGCATGAAAAGGGTCGTTCTGGAGCTGGGAGGCAAGGCACCCACCATTATCCTGCCGGATGCCGACCTCGACAAGGCCATACCTGTCGCCCTGATGTCGGGCTTTGCAAACAGCGGCCAGGCCTGCGTCGCGGGTACCCGCATTCTGGCTCCGAGGTCCCGTCTCCCCGAGATTGCCGAGCGGTTGAGGATGGCGGCTGAAAAATTCAAAGTTGGCGATCCCCGTGATCCGGAGGTTCGGGTAGGCCCTCTCGCCAGCCTTGCCCAGTGGGAAAGGATCCAGACTTACATCCGGCTTGGTGTCGAAGAAGGAGCAACCCTGCTGACAGGCGGAACCGGACGCCCGGCCGGGATTGAAAAAGGATGGTTCGCCCGCCCGACAATCTTCGCAGATGTCACGAACGAAATGCGCATCGCCCGCGAAGAAATCTTTGGTCCCGTCCTGTGTCTTCTCGCCTATGAGGACGAAGATGAGGCCGTCAAAATCGCCAATGATAGCGACTACGGATTGCAAGCCTATGTGCTTGGATCCGACATCAGACGCGCCGAACGCATCGCCGAGAGGCTGATGGCCGGCCGCGTCGTCATCAACGGCGCACCGCATGATCCCCGCGCGCCCTTCGGCGGTTTCAAGCAATCCGGTATCGGCAGGGAGATCGGTGCCTTCGGTCTCGACGGCATGCTCGAACCGCGAGCCGTTCTCACCCCGTAACGCGAGAAGTCTGCAGCGCCGGTCCCGGCGCACTCTCTCTTCTGCTTCAGGCCGACTTTGTATCCAGACGTGTCAGCCGTGCGAAAACCGACGTTTGATGACGCAACAGCAGGTCGAAAGAAACAGCCGGGATACGATCAACATCTACCTGTTCCGGACGCGACACGGCGTTGGTCATCTCGGACCTCCATCATGAATAACGATATTGCGCCACTTGATGGAGAAGCGTTGTGTCGAGAGTTTTCCATCGAAACCGAAAACGGTACCTCGATGTAGCCTGTCTGGTTGCTGATACAATAAGCTACGGCCGAGGACGGCAATCACATCGATCAGTCTTGAAATTTCGTTTCGTTGTTCGAAGTATCCGGCTTCGCATCGACGCGATTTTCCGCCTCGGCCTGCTGCGACAGGGGAAGCTCCAGTTGGATGTCCTGCATCTCGGGCAGGCTGGCGATGCCGTCACGAAGGACAAGGTCTTCATAAGACAGTTTGAACGGCATCGGAATCTCCTTCCGCGCGGGAAATTGGCCGCCATCCGCTTTTTCCGGCGGCGACCCTTTACCGGTGATCAGCTCTTCACGAAGGCCAGCAGATCCGGATTGATGATGTCGGCATGAGTTGTCAGCATGCCGTGCGGATATCCCTTATACACCTTCAGCGTGCCATTCTTCAGCAATTTGACCGACAATTCGGCAGAATCTGCGATCGGCACGACCTGGTCGTCATCGCCGTGCAGAACGAGCGTCGGCACCGTGATCGCCTTCAGGTCTTCCGTCTGATCGGTTTCCGAGAAGGCCTTGACGCCGTCGTAATGGGCCTTGGCGCTGCCCATCATCCCCTGACGCCACCAGTTCTGGATAACACCGGGAAAGACTTTGGCATCCGGACGATTGAAGCCGTAAAACGGACCGGTCGGCACGTCGAGGAAGAACTGGGCGCGGTTTTCGGCCACACCCTTGCGGAAGCTGTCAAAGACTTCGATCGGCAGACCGCCGGGATTGGAAGGCGTCTTCAGCATCAGTGGCGGAACGGCGGAGACGAGAACGGCCTTGGCGACCCGGCCCTGCGGTTCGCCGAATTTTGCGACATAACGCGCGACCTCACCACCGCCAGTCGAGTGTCCGATATGAACAGCGTTCCTGAGATCGAGATGTTCGGCAACGGCGGATGCATCGGCGGCATAATGATCCATGTCGTGACCGTCGCTCACCTGCTGGGAACGGCCGTGGCCGCGACGGTCATGGGCGACGACGCGGTAACCGTTGTTTACGAAGAACAGCATCTGGGCATCCCAGTCGTCGGAGGATAGCGGCCAGCCGTGATGGAACACGATGGGCTGGGCATCCTTCGGACCCCAATCCTTGAAATAGATATCGACGCCGTCCTTGGTCTTTACGAATGATTCGGTCATTGGAAATGCTCCTTCGTTTCGGGATGAGGTGGATTTTGAAAAGGCTGTTGATGGAACTGCCATCGCAGCGGAAAGCGCGGCACCGGCCACGAGAAGACGTCGTCTCGAAAGCGCCAGCGTAATTGGATCGTCGGTCATGTCGGTTTCCTGCCTGGCTTCAGCGGGAGCGACGGGTGGTTTCGAACAGGAACCATGTGCGGCGCTCGGTCTCGTCGATCCAGTTTTCGATCAGGCTGGTGGTGGCGTGATCGTTGAGGTCGGAGGTGAGGTTGTGCGTTTGTCGCAGGATGGCGGTCAGCTGCTTGTTGTCCTCGCGCAGTTCGGCGAGCATGTCCTCCGGGGTGACGAAGTCGGCATCATTATCAAGGAGACGCTGGAGGCGGCCGATATGACCGATGGAACGGATGGTAGTGCCGCCGACCTTGCGCGCCCTTTCAGCAATGTCGTCGGTCATCGCGAATATCTGCGCCCCCTGTTCGTCCAGCAGCATGTGATAATCACGAAAATGCGGACCGGAAACATGCCAGTGGAAATTCTTGGTCTTGATGTAGAGCGTGAAGACATCCGCCAGCAGGGCGGTCAATGCGGCGGCGATGTCGCGGCTCGCTTCGGCACCGAGGTCAGTCGGCGTTGCGAGTGGAAGCTTGCGGTTGCTGGCAACTGTGGTCATGTCCATGATCGTTCTCCTTTTGCAATCGACCGCCCGATGTTGAGCGCCCCTGTTGCGGCTGTCTGATCGGCACCGAGGATAGAAAGAAGAATGGCTCGGGAGAAATCGGCTGGTGGTACAGTCCACCCGATACCTAAGTGTAGTTTCGGCGGGTTCCCACCCGGGATAGTTTTTGCCTGTCGCCCCGCCCCAGGGCGATTGGCTCGCAGAAGCCATGAACTCCGGTATCCCCTCTCCCGGAGCCGCGGATCTCCTCCCGATCCGCCAAGGCCGCCCCCGCCGCAGGAGGCGGCCTTTTTCGTTCCGCCCTCCAGGGAGCAGGCAACCTATGCCTGAGTATGATGTTTACTCATCCGCAGTTGCGCTAGCGTCAGCGGGCACGACAATCGTCAATCTGCAAAATCGAAGGAACTCCGACATGGCAGAAGAGCGGCCGGAAGGTATTGAAAAATACGATCATCCCGCTGGCGGCTGGGATGCGTTGAAAGCTGTCGCGAAAACGCTCGCGCATCAGCAGATCGTCGCACAGGGCACGATGACGCTCCTTAAGGCCAATAAGCCCGAAGGTTTCGACTGTCCCGGCTGCGCCTGGCCCGACCCCAAACACACCTCATCGTTCGAGTTCTGCGAAAACGGCGCCAAGGCAATCACCTGGGAATCGACGGCGAAACGATCCGGACCCGAATTTTTCGCGCAGCATACGGTTTCCGAACTGTGGCAATGGACCGATCACAAGCTTGAGGATGCCGGCCGGCTAACCCTTCCCCTGCATTACAATTCCGAGAAGGACCGCTATGAACCGATTGCCTGGGACGATGCCTTCAGCCTGATCGCACGGGAACTCAACAAGCTTGACGACCCCGACAAGGCTGAGTTCTACACGTCCGGCCGGGCATCCAATGAGGCTGCGTTTCTCTACCAGCTTTTCGTGCGCGCCTATGGCACGAACAATTTCCCTGACTGTTCCAACATGTGCCATGAGGCGACAAGCGTCGGCCTTCCGAAATCCATCGGTGTCGGCAAAGGCACGGTGACGCTGGAGGATTTCGATCATGCCGATGCGATCTTCAGCTTCGGCCACAATCCCGGCACCAACCATCCCCGCATGATGACGACTCTGCATAATGCCGCAAAACGCGGCGTGCCGATCGTCGTGTTCAATCCGCTGAAGGAACGCGCGCTCGAACGGTTCGCCGCGCCGCAGGACCCAATCGAGATGGCGACGCTCTCTTCGACGCCAATCGCCTCCGCCTATCACCAGCTTCGCACCGGAGGCGATCTCGCCGCCCTCAAGGGCATTATGAAGGCGGTGTTCGAACTCGATGCGGAGAGCCTTCAGGCGGACCGCGGCGGCGTACTCGACCGGGCTTTCATCGAGGAACATACCGCAGGCCTCGACGCGCTTCGCGCCGATATCGACGCGACGTCCTGGGATATGATCTGCTCAGTCAGCGGGCTGACGAAGGAGGCTATAGAGAGTGTTGCGAGGATTTATGTGAACGCTTCTAACGTCATCATCTGTTACGGCATGGGTATAACCCAGCACGCCAAGGGTACCAGCAACGTGCAGCAGATCGCCAATCTCCTGCTGCTGCGTGGAAATATGGGTCGCCCCGGGGCGGGAATAGCGCCCATTCGTGGCCATTCCAATGTTCAGGGGGACCGTACCGTCGGCATTACCGAAATCCCGAACAAGGCGCTGTTGGACGGCATGGAGCGCGCTTTCGGTTTCCGCCCATCTGCGGAGAAGGGTCACAACGCGATAGAAGCCGTGGAGGCAATCATCGCCGGCAAATCCCGCGCACTTATCTGCCTCGGCGGCAATCTCGCCGTCGCCATGTCGGATACAGGCGCGACCTTCGAGGGCATGCGCAACCTCGATCTGGCCGTTCATATCGCAACGAAGCTCAACCGCTCTCATCTTTTGACAGCAAAGACATCGCTGATCCTGCCTTGCCTTGGACGCACCGATCTGGATACTCAGGCGTCAGGACCGCAGGCTGTAACAGTCGAGGATTCGATGTCGATGGTGCATGCCTCTCGCGGTTTCCTCAATCCACCAGGGGAACTGGTGAGGTCAGAGCCCGCCATCATCGCCGGCATCGCCAAGGCGACCGTCGGAAACCGTCACGGAATTGATTGGGACTGGCTGATTGCCGATTACGACCGAATCCGTGACAAGATCGAAGAGGTCTTTCCAGATTTCAGGGATTTCAACAGCCGGGTTCGGGTAAAAGGCGGTTTTCGCCTTGATGTCGCGGCCTCCTTCCGCCGTTGGAACACGCAGAGCGGCAGGGCCAATTTCCTCGTCGCCACAGGACTTGAGGAAGACCCGCTCATCTCCAATCCGGAAGCACTCGTGCTGACCACGATCCGCAGTCACGATCAGTACAATACGACGATCTATGGCATGGATGACCGTTATCGCGGCGTCTTCGGCCGAAGGGACATCATCTTCATGAACCGGCACGACCTTGCCGCGCGCGGCCTGAAGGATGGTGATCGCATCGATATTCACGGCATCGGCCCGGAAAATGAGGGCCGACACCTCGTTCAGGGTTTCACGGCGGTCGAATACAATATCCCGAAGGGATCGGCCGCAGGCTATTATCCGGAGATGAATGCGGTGGTGGCGCTCGGCCATTATGACCGCCTTTCCGGAACGCCTTCCTACAAGGGTGTCCCGATCACGGTGAGTCCGGCAGCCGCCTGACGCCCGGAGGCCCGGCGCGCAATGCAACGGTGTTTGCACGCTCTTTTCCCCACCGTTTGGGCTGGACGTCACCTCGGGCCATCAGGCATGGCCTGTGGAAGACGGGCCATATATGCGGATTTTTCGATATATCGCCGTGCCGTTTTACCGCTATCCTGATGTTTCGACGACGGTGGCAACCAAGACCTATGTATAGGTCAGGTTGTGCTGAAAAAACCGTATTGTCGGCAAAAATCGCATCGGGGGAACAATGTCGATTGCGTCAAGGATGTTTCGCGCGCGCGAACCGGAAGGTGGAGCGCACCATCTGGCCTTTGGCCTTGGGGCGCTGGCGCTGGCGGCCGGGGTATTTTACGTTGATACCTATACCGACATAGAAGGCGCGATCGCGGTGCTTTATGTCATCACGGTCCTTTTGGCCGCGCAGACTGTAAGTTGGTCGGGACTGATCGTGATCTCCTGCGCCTGCGCCATTCTTTCCCTCCTGTCCTATGCAGCGACCCACGCGCAGGATGCGGATTTCCAGTCGGCGCTTCGGTTGGTCGTCGCCCTTGCGGCACTTGCCGTCACGACCGTGCTGCTTTTGAAAACCGAGACCGCCCGGCTGGCAATGTTGTCCGTCAATGCGGCGCTGAAGGAAAGCGAGGAGCGTTATCGCTCCATTTTCGATCGTACGCGCGTCGCACTTTGGGAACGCGACTATTCGAAGCTTCACGCCCTGCTGATGGGCCTCAAGCAACGGGGCATCACCGACATGCGGGCCCATGCCCGCGCCAATCCGGGTTTTACGCAGCAATGCATCGATCTCATCACCGTCGTTGCATCGAATGAAGCCGGAAAGGAAATGCTGGGTTACGATTCCTCTATCCGCGGCACCCTTCAGCGATCAGTCGTGTCTTCGTCCGGCAAGTTCGTCGATGTGCTGCAGGCGATCATCGACAATCAGGGTGTCTTTGAAGACAAGGTGGTGGTGCGTACCGACAGCGGCGAAGACAAGCTGGTGCTTCTTTCAATCAGTTTCCCCGCGGAGGCGGCCTCCTTCAATCGTGTGGTGGTCAGCATGGTGGATATCACCCAGCGCGAAATGGCGCTGAAGGCGCTGGCCGAGGCACAGGCGGAATTGACAAAGGCCTCGAAGGCGGCGGCCGTCGGAGCCATGTCCGCATCGCTCTCCCACGAACTGAACCAGCCGCTTGGCGCCATCATCGTCAATGCGCAGACATTGCTGCGCTGGCTCGATCGCGATCCGCCGGATCTCGCCGCCGCCCGCCGCTCGGCCGAACGCATGATCCGCGACGGGCAGCGCGCTAGTGAAATCATCCAGAACACGCGCAGCCTGCTCGCCCATACGAGCGGCAAGGTGGAAACCTTCGACCTCGATGAGTTTATCGATGAAACGCTAAGCCTTCTCGAACATGAGCTGGAACGCAGCAGAACCACGGTGCATGTAGAAAAAGCGGTAACGCCGCCGATAACAGCCGTCAGGATCGAATTGCAGCAGGTCCTCATCAATCTTCTCACAAACGCCATTCAGGCCATGGACGAGGCGGGCACCGGCAATCGCACCATCACGGTGCGGAAGGAACGTGAAGACAGTGACAATATTCATATTGCGGTTCACGACAACGGACCGGGTTTCCCGGCGCAGATGGAGGAAAAGCTGTTTTCGCCGTTTTTCACGACCAAGGAAACGGGAATGGGCATGGGGCTTTCCATCTGCCGCACGACACTGGAAGCACGGGGCGGCAGGCTTACCGGTGACAATCATCCTCTCGGCGGGGCGGTCTTTACCATTTCCATGCCGATCAGCCAGGAGATGGAACATGCCTGAGCCACGCAAGACGACAAAGGAGCCGCCGTCACCCATCGTGTTCATCGTCGACGACGATGTGTCGATGCGCGAGGCGCTCACCGATCTTTTCCGCTCCATGAAGTTCGATGCCGAGGCTTTCGACAGCGCCGGCGCCTTTCTTGAAAAAGCCAATCTGAACCGGCCTGGCTGCCTGCTGCTTGATGTGCGGCTTCCGGGCATAAGCGGCCTGGATTTCCAGATGCAGCTGGAACGCGTCGGCAACCGGATGCCGATCATTTTCATGACCGGCTTCGGCGATATTCCGATGAGCGTGCGGGCGATGAAGGCGGGCGCCGTGGATTTTCTGACCAAGCCCTTCAAGGAACAGGACATTCTCGACGCCGTCGCGGCCGCGATGGAGCGGGATGCGTCACGACGCCGCGAAAGCGCCCAGAACGACGCCGTGACCTCCCTTGCCGAACAGCTGACGCCAAGAGAACGCGAGGTCATGGGCGCGGTTGTCCGCGGCCTGATGAACAAGCAGATCGCCTACGAGCTCGGCATAAGCGAGGTCACCGTGAAGCTGCATCGGGGCAACGTCATGCGCAAGATGGAGGCGAGATCCCTCGCCGATCTCGTGCGCAAAGCGGAGCTGATCGGCGAGAAGCTGCGGCCACCTGTATCTTAGTATGGTATCTTTGATAGCGGCATGGGCGCATAGAAGAAGAAAGAAAAACAGAAAAGGTCGCTTTCATTGCCCCCCGTTCCCGTCATTGCTGTCGTCGACGACGATCCCGCCATTCGCGAAGCCATGGATGATCTGATCATATCCTTTGGTTACGAATGCCGCCTGTTTGCTTCTGCCGAAGAATTCCTGGAATCGAAGCAGCAGGCGGGCATCGACTGCATCGTCGTGGACGTGAAAATGCCCGGTCTTTCCGGCATCGAGTTGCAGAGCGAGCTGAACCGGCGCGGCGACCATCCGCCCATGATCTTCGTCACCTCCTATCAGGATGAGCGCACCCGGAACGCGGCTTTGAACGGCGGCGCATTGGCCTTTCTCGGCAAGCCAGTCAATATCGTCAGTCTGATCGGATGCCTGCAATCCGTGCTCAACGCGCAATCCTGACGACAATCTTTCCCGAGTGAAATCCATCGCTATTTCATGCTCCGACGCGTGCGTCCGGGCATGCGTTGTCGTTGGGCGAGCGCCATTTCCTGGATTGTTTCGCCGCCAAGACGTTCCGCTATACGAACTAGACCTCTGTATAGATGCCGGCCCCGCCTCTCCGCCGTAACCTTTGCTCCAGTCAAGCGCCTCCCTTCCGGACGCTCCCGACGACACCACCACCCATTTCAGGAGCAGGGCATGACCTCCATCAGCAAGAATGCCGACGCGCAAAGACGGCGTCACCTCAAAGTCGCAGCAATGTTGGTTCTGGGTGCGGTCGCCTTGTTCGGAGGAAATGTACTCCTGATCAGGGATAGCGAGCCGGCGCTCGCGGCCTCCGAAGACGTCGCATCAGCCAGCGCCTTCCGCATCCTCACACCGCAGACGATCGACAGGCCTTACGGACATTCCGCGCCTGTCGCGTCTGCCGGCGATGCAACCGAAGGCAAAGAGACTGTAGCGGCCACCGACGACACATCCTGCGTCGCCATGCGCGCCGCCCGAAAAACGGACCTGCACGACACACTGGATCCAAAAGCCTTCTGTCAGCTCCAACACCGCCTCTTCAATGCCGAGCTGATCGACCGCATCGCCTTGCTCCAACTCGCATCACAGACCCACACAATCGACACCTCGTCCCAACTCGCTATGAACAAGGAGTTCTGAAATGGAAACGTTGACCAGACGCGCAGTCCTCGCAATCGGCGCCGTCGGCGGCACCGCCCTTGCCGCCAGCGCGGCCGGAGCAGCATCTTTCGGCAATCCCGATCAGCCCGCCGAGGGAGCAATTAATGCCAATGCCGCCGGCCTCAGCGATCCCGGCCCGAAGAACCCTGCGATCAACAACCAGTTTCCGTCTTTCCAGAGCCCACCGGCGACCGATGTCGGCGACATGCAGCTTTTCTGGGGTTCGTTCAACAACGCCGCCAAACGTATCCAGAATGGCGGCTGGGCACGTCAGGTGACCAAGTCGGACTTCGCGATTTCGGATGCCGTGTCCGGCGTCAACATGCGGCTCGGACCGGGCGGCATTCGTGAGATGCACTGGCACCGCGCCGCAGAATGGGCGATCATGACCAATGGCCATTGCCGCATCACCGTGCTCGATACGCAGGGCCGCGCTTATGTGCAGGATGTGGAGGCCGGTGATCTCTGGTATTTTCCGGCCGGTTACCCCCATTCGCTGCAGGGACTTGGTCCCGACGGTTGCGAATTCGTCATCGTGTTCGACGAAGGCGACCAGTCCGAATATGGCACCCTGCTTCTCACCGACTGGTTGGCGCATACCTCTCCCGAGCTGCTGGCCAAGAATTTCGGCATCGCGCCGGACGTGTTCCGGAACATTCCACTGCAGAACCTCTGGATATTCCAGGGCAAGGAGCCGGGACCGCTCTCCCGGGATCAGGAAGCCGTTGCCGGCGCGGGGCTTCCCCCGTTTCCGTTCACCTATAAGCTCGCGGCATCAAAGCCACTGAAGGAAAACGCTGCCGGCGTCATTCGCCTCGCCGACAGCAGCGCCTTTACGGTGTCCAAAACCATCGCCGCCGCCATCGAAACGATCAAGCCCGGCGGGGTGCGCGAAATGCACTGGCACCCCAACGCGGACGAATGGCAATACTGGATCAAGGGTGAAGGCCGGATGACCGTGTTCGACGCGGGTCCACGCAGCCAGACCGCGGATTTCCGTGCTGGCGACATTGGCTACGTGAAGAGGAGCCAGGGCCACATCATCGAAAATACCGGCAAGACCGACCTGCAATTCGTCGCGGTCTTCAAGACCGCCGAATACCAGGAGGTCAGCCTGTCGTCCTGGCTGACCCACACCCCGCCGGCGCTCGTAGCCCAGCACCTCAACGTCAGCATCGAGGATGTGGCGAAGTTTCCCGCAAACCAGCCGGCGATCATGCCGGGCTGAACATCCTGCCCAGCCTTTGACCGGTGTTTCGGCATACCCGATCCGCAGGTCTTCCAAGACAGGACGCAACGCATAACCAGTATCGAAAGTCAGGAACAGCCATGAAACCATTGACGATCCGGATCGCCGGCGGCTCGCTTGCCGGTCTCTTCACGGCGATATTGCTTCAGCAGGACGGGCACGATGTGAAAGTCTACGAACGCTCTGCATCCGGCCTCGCAGGGCGTGGTGCAGGATTGGTGCCGCAGCAGGAATTATTCGAGGTTCTGGGCCAGATCGGCTGCGAAGACGTCTCCCATGTCGGTGTGGTTGCGAAGGAGCGCATCTACCTCGACGCCGGCGGCCACGTCGCCCAGCGCCAGAAGACGCCGCAGATGCAGATTTCATGGGACTATCTCTTCGAGCGCGTATCCTCCCGCCTCCTTGCCGATACCTATCGTCTCGGACACCATATCAACGCGGTTCGGGAAGGCCCTGATGGAGTGACACTATCCTTCACCGACGGCACGGAAGACCGCGCCGATCTGGTGATCGGCGCGGATGGCCTGGGTTCGGTCATCCGCAAGGCGGTTAATCGCCATTCAGAAAACGCCTTTGCGGGTTACGTCGCCTGGCGCGGACTGATCCGGGAAACCAAATTGCCGGCCGATGCATCCCTGCTGCTCGACCGCTTCGCTTTTTATATCGCACCCGGCATTCATGTTTTGGGTTACCTCGTGCCGGGCCCAAAGGGTGAGACACAACAGGGACAGCGCCGTTACAACTGGGTATGGTATCGCCCCACACCGGCTGACGAGCTGCCCCGCACCTTCGCCGGCCGCGACGGCAGGCATTTCGAGCATTCGCTCCCCCGAGGTGAGCTGGCCGAACAGCGCCGCGAGCAACTGCGCAGGGACGCGTTTTCCCTTTTGCCGCCGCAACTGGCTCTTGCGGTGGAAGCCGAGGAAACCCCATCGATCCAGGGCATTTTTGACTATGAGGCTGAACAGATGGTGTCGCCACATATGGCGCTGGTCGGGGATTCCGCCTTTGTGGTTCGCCCTCACACCGCAATGGGCGTTTCCAAGGCCGCGGGCGACGCAATGGCACTGCGCGACGCCCTGCGACAGACGGACGATCTGCCTGCAGCCCTTTCACGATATCAGAAAACCCGCCTGCCGGTGGGCAAGTCAATCGCCGCCTATGGCCGGAGGCTTGCCGAGACCGCGATCTGACGACGGGTCAAAATCAGGTCCGCCCGGCGTCATTGTTGTCCGCGACTTGTGCCTACGGCTAAGCGCAGGGGGTCATCCGGATTTTGCGATCAGCGAGCGAAATCGCTCGCTCATTTCAGGGTTGGCGGGATTATAGACCATCATGTTGAGATCCGAGCGTCCCTCCACCGCAAAGCATGAAAACTCCAGTTCGATTGTTCCCAGAACCGGATGGTGTAGGCGCTTGAGGCCCTCGTGCATGCTTGTGACCTCGTTGTCATCCCACATGGCCTTGAATTCGGAGCTGGCGGCCGAGAGCTCATCGACAAGTTGCTGGATGCCGGCGCCAGCGCCGGCGCGCGCGGCATCTGCCCGGAACGCGCCGACCACGTAGCGGGCGACATTGCGCCAGTCCTCCTGGGCAGTGCGCACCCGTTCATCGGAGAAAATCAGACGCAGAATGTTGCGGTTCTCCCTCGCCAGTTTGCTGTAATCCGTGAGGATGACGGCGGCGGCCCGGTTCCATGCCAGGACGTCCCATGTCGCCGTTCTGATGATCGCGGGGCTGAAGGGCAACGCGTCAAGCACGCCCTGAAGACGGGGCGTTATCGTCTCGGGCTGGCGATAACGCTGCTCGGGCGGATGTCCGAAGGCCAATATATGCAGGTGGTCGCGCTCGGGATCGGTCAGCATCAGTCCTTTGGCGATACGATCCAGCACATCCGCCGAGGGCGAACCGCCGCGACCCTGCTCCAGCCACGTATACCAGGTCGGACTTATGTTGGCACGCTGGGCGACCTCCTCCCGCCGCAGACCCGGTGTGCGGCGGCGGCCGATGGGAAAACCAAACGTTGCAGGATCAAGCCGCAGGCGGCGATCGCGCAGGAAGGTGCTGAGTGCATTCTCCGTCATTACATTTCTCGCCGCAGCCTGTTGAGAATTATACCATGATAAAGTCACTACTTTAACAGGACAATTCTTCATGAGATCACCCTCCCCGTCAACGCGGGAGATTTTGTATGCGTGTTTTTCTGACAGGTGCCACCGGGTTCATCGGCTCCCGGATTCTTCGTGAACTGCTCATCGACGGCCATGAGGTAATCGGCCTCACCCGCTCGGAGGCCGGCGCAAAAGCGCTGCAGGCCGCTGGAGCTTCCGCCCACATCGCAACGCTGGAAGATGCGGCCAGACTCGCCGGGGGTGCAGAGACTGCCGATGCCGTCATCCATACGGCTTTCGACCATGATTTCGCGAATTTCGCCGCCAATTGCGAAAAGGACCGCCGGGTGATCGCGGCGCTCGGTGCCGTATTGGCTGGTTCCGACAGGCCGATGCTCATCACCTCAGGGGTCGGCATGGGTGATCCCGGCAATGGCAAACCCGCCCGGGAGGATGTGTTCGATACGCATCATTTCAATCCGCGCATCGCCTCGGAACTCGCGGGCCAGGAGCAATTGCAGGCGGGCGTCAATCTCGGCGTCGTCCGGCTCCCGCAGGTGCATGACACGGTAAAACAGGGCCTCATCTCGCCCTATATCGAGATGTCGCGCGAAAAAGGCATTGTCGCTTATGTCGAGGACGGCGGCAATCGCTGGTCAGCCGGGCATGTGGACGATGTGGCGAAGCTCTACGTGATGGCGCTCCTTCGGGCCGAGCGGGGTGCTCGCTATAATGCCGTGGCGGAAGAAGGCGTTATGGTGCGCGATATTGCCGGGATAGTTGCCGAGAGGCTTGGGCTGCCGCTCGTTTCCATAGGCAAAGAGGACGCCGCCGGCCATTTCGGCTGGTTTGCCCTGTTCGCCGCCATGGATCTTACGGCCTCCAGCGCGCTCACCCGGGAGAAACTCGGCTGGATACCCACTGGACCGGGCCTGCTCGACGATCTCATAGCCATGGACTACGCGACGATCGAATAACCGGCAGGCAGGCGTCCGCCTCACGCCTGTCGTCAGGATCAGATGCGGCGAAGATGGCAACACGGCAGCACCGGGAAAACCGATGCTGCTTCCAAACATGGTGGATGTTCAGGTGGCAGGCATCACTTGCCCGACGCCCGTCTGCCAAGGCCCAGCAGGTGGTAAAAGGCAATCGCTCCGATTGTTGCCGTGCCGATGCCATCGAGCGTGAAGCCCGCGACATTGAGCTTGAAGTTGCCGGCGCCCAGCACCAGCGCGATACCCACGGTGATGAGGTTGCGCGGCTCGGAAAAATCGACCCTGTTTTCAACCCAGATCCGCCCAGCTGTCGCCGCGATGAGGCCGAAGACCACGACGGAAAGGCCGCCGATGACCGGTCCGGGAATGGTCTGAATGAGCGCACCGAATTTCGGCGAAAAGCCGAGAATGATGGCCACCAGTGCAGCTACGACGAAGACGAGCGTCGAAAAAATGCGGGTTATCGCCATGACACCCATGTTTTCGGCATAGGTCGTCATGCCGGTTCCACCGAAGGCGCCTGAGAACATCGTCGCAATGCCGTCACCGATAAAGGCGCGACCGAGATAACGATCGAGGTTCTGCCCGGTCATCGCGCCTATCGCCTTGATATGCCCGAGATTTTCCGCCACGAGAATGACGACGACCGGAGCAATCAGCGCAATCGCGGAGCCGGCAAATACCGGCGCGGTGAATGTCGGCAGACCGAACCACGATGCGGCCGCAACGCCTGCAAAATCGACCGGTTTGCCGAGACCGAGGCCGTTCGCCACCACGAGATAAGCGATATAGGCAATCGCGCCGCCGAGAAGAATGGGCAAGCGGCGCGCCATGCCGGGCGCATAGACAGCAATCGCGCCGACCGATGTGACAGTCAGGATCGCAATCCAGCGCGACAGCTGGTCGCCGTCGGGATTGCCCGGGCCGGAGCCGGAAGCGCTTGCAATGGCAATGGGTGCGAGGACGAGACCGATTGCCGCTACAATCGCGCCGGTCAGAACCGGCGGCATCAGCTTTTCGATCCAGTCATGGCCGGCGATCATGACGATGACGCCGATCAGCGCATAAAGCACACCGGCGGCGATGATGCCGCCGAGCGCCAGCGCGATATCAGGACTCGCCGCGCCCGCGGCCGCCCCCGTTGCCACGAGCACCGGTCCGATGAACGCAAAGGAAGAGCCAAGATAGCTCGGGACACGTCCCCCAACGGCGATGAAGAAGATCAGTGTCGAGATGCCCGAAAACAGGATAGAGACGTTCGGATCAAACCCCATGATCAATGGTGCAAGAACCGTCGACCCGAACATCGCCACGACATGCTGAAGACCGAGCACCGCGGTCTGCCCCGCAGGCAGACGCTCATCGGGCAGGATGCGCCCTTCGGTTTTCAGTCGCCAGCGCGGAAAATAACCACCGGTATCACTCATGTCGTCCCCCCAGGAAACAGCCGGCACGCGCTTCCCGGATTTTCCGGTTTCAGTTCGTCGCCGTGCAAAAGATTTGCTTTTTATGATTTGCGCCTGCCTCCGGAGATCGAATCGGCAGCCGATGCATCTTTTCTCCGTTAGCGCGATCGGCTGCACCTGTCATCGGCAACGGACCGTTTCCCACTGTTACGCATTCCGGCGCGGAACAATCAGCTCCCGCGCCGGTAAAAAGATACCAGATCGACGGTATTAGCGCGCTTTTTCAAGCGCCGTCAGAATCTCATAGGCCGCCGAAACCCGCTCCTCGTTGGGGTAGTTTTTATTGGCCAGAATGACGATGCCCAATTTCTGCTTTGGTATGAACGCCACATAAGCGCCAAAACCATTGGTGGAGCCGGTCTTGTTGATGAAGACATCCTGGCGCGGCTTCATGGGCGGCGAGATTTCGGAAACCGGAACAGTCTTGAGCAGGGCACCGGAATTCAGCTCTCGCAATGTCTTCAGCGGTGCGGGATGGGCATATTGCTCCCAGACCATGTCCTGCGTCATGGCGCCGACGCTGAAATATCCCGTATGGGTGTTGGTGAGCGCCTGCTGGATTTTTCCGTCCAGCTTTTCCAGTCCCATATTCGCATTGACGAAACGGATCATATCCTCCGCTGTCGATTTGACGCCGTAGGCTTCCGAAGAGAGAACGGCGGGTGTCACGCGGACGGGCTCGCCCGTTCGCTTATAGCCCTGCGCGTAATCGGCCATCTTTGCCTCAGGCACCACGGTAAAGGTGTTCTTCAAGCCCAGAGCGGGAAAGAGCGTATCTTTCATGGCGTCATCGAAGCTTTGGCCCATGGCCTTTGCGGTGATGTATCCGAGCATTCCAATGCTGGGATTGGCATAAGTTCTGTGTGTTCCGGGCTTGTATGAGGGTTTCCAGGCCTTGAGATAGGCCAGCAACTGCTGCTCCGACTTGACGTTATCCGGCACCTGCAACGGAAAGCCGCCGGCGGTGTGGGTGCCGAGTTGCATCAGCGTGACATCACCAAAGGGCTTGCCCTTCATGGAGGGAAGATAATTTTCCACCTTGCCCGAGAGCGAAAGCCGGCCATTCATTTCGGCATAGGTGCTGAGGGTGACCGTGAAAGTCTTGGAGATGGAGCCGAGTTCGAAAAGCGTCTGCGCCGTCACCGGCTGGCCCGAGCTTTTGGACATGACGCCATAGGTGAAGATGTGGCTTTCGCCATCGACACTGATACCAACGGCAAGGCCCGGAATGCCGTTTTTCTCCATGACCGGTTTGATCGCTGCATCCGTTATCGCTTTCAGCTTCGCATCATCGGCGGCGAGCGCCTGCGTGAGCAGGCCCGTCGAAAGCAAAGTGGCCAGTGCGATATGTCTGCGATTAAGTTTCATCTTTCGCGTTCTCCAAAACCTAGGGTGGATTTTCAGCCCGTGGGCCGTTCCCAGCGAAAGACGTTTAACCGGCCTACATTGCACGAACAAATCATGATATCTCGGAGAAGACACAAGAAAATCTAGGTCTCGAATGGTTCGGCAATTTCTTCCACTGAACGGCTTACGGGCTTTTGAGGCATCGGCGCGGCACCTGAGCTTCACCCGCGCGGCCATCGAATTATGTGTGACGCAGGCGGCTGTGAGCCAGCAGGTGAAAGGACTGGAAAAGCGGCTTGGCGTTTCGCTTTTTCAGCGGCTTCCGCGCGGCCTGAAGATTACCGCCGAAGGCGAGGCCCTGCTGCCGACGGTGACGAGTTCCTTCGACCAGATGGCGACGACGCTCGACCGGATCGAGGCCGGTCAGGTGCGCGAACTGCTGTTTCTGGGTGTTGTGGGAACCTTTGCCGTGGGCTGGCTGCTGCCCCGGCTGAAGGCGTTTCAGAAGCAGCATCCCTTCATCGATGTCAGGGTTTCCACCAATAATAACCGGGTGGATATGGCGGCTGAAGGGCTGGATTTCGCCATTCGTTTCGGCCAGGGTTCCTGGCATGGCACGGATGCCTTTCGGTTATTCGAGGCGCCTCTCTCCCCGCTCTGCACGCCGAAACTGGCAGAGACGCTGAAAACGCCCGCTGATCTGATGGAAGCGACGCTGCTGCGCAGCTACAGGGCCGATGAATGGAGCAACTGGTTTGCCGCGGCCGGCGTGACGCCCGCCGCGCAGGTGAATGCCGGCATTGTTTTCGATACGTCTCTGGGCATGATGGAGGCCGCCCTGCAGGGGCTGGGCGTGGCGCTGGCGCCGCCATCGATGTTTTCGCGGCATCTCGCCTCCGGCGCGATCATCCAGCCTTTTCCGGTTACCATTTCGCTCGGAAGCTATTGGCTGACCCGGCTGCAATCGAAACCGCCGACACCCGCCATGCAGGCCTTTTCCGACTGGATGTTCAATAGCATAGGCGCTGCGGAATAAGGCCTATGCCAGGGCGAGCAGAACGCCGCCGGCCGCGCAGAGGACCACCACGGCCCATGGCGGGGTTTTCCAGATCGTCAACAGGATGAAGCCAGTGAGCGCCAGGGTGAAATCCTTCGGGGTGAAGATGGCGCTTGTCCAGACCGGATCATAAAGCGCTGCGCCCAGAATGCCGACGACAGCGGCATTTGCGCCGCGCATGGCAGCCTGCGCCAAAAGGTGCTTGCGGAACCCTTCCCAGAAGGGCAGCGCGCCGACGAGTAGCAACATGCCGGGCAGGAAGATCGCGACAAGGGCGATAGCCGCACCTGCAACGCCGTTGGGCTGTGGCCCTGCCACCGCACCGAGATAGGCGGCGAAGGTGAAGAGCGGGCCGGGCACGGCCTGGGTTGCGCCATATCCGGCGATGAAGGCATCTTCCGTAACCCAGCCCGTGGCGACGACTTCCGATTGCAGCAGCGGGAGCACCACGTGCCCGCCACCGAAAACCAACGCGCCGGCGCGATAAAAGGCATCGAACAAGGAGAGGCCCTGTGACGCCGCGACCGCCGCAAGCAGCGGCAGGAGGCCAAGAAGCAGGGCAAAGGTGGCGAGCGCAATGTATCCCGCACTTTTTGGCACCCGGAAGGCGAGATGGGTGGCCTGCCGCGCGGCATCGGCGCGACAGAAGGCAAGCCCGGCGAGCGCGCCGACGGCAAGCGCCAGGATCTGCCCGAAGGCGCCGGCGACAAACACGACGCAGACGATGCCGGCAAGCGCGATGCTGGCCCGCTCACGATCCGGCGCAAGACTTTTTGCCATGCCCCAGACCGCCTGCGCCACGACGGCGACGGCGACGATTTTCAGCCCATGCAGGAGGCCGGTGCCGACTGGTCCTTCGATGGAGGCGGCGACCATGGCGAAGAAAAAGAGGAGAATGGCGGATGGCAGGGTAAAAGCCGTCCAGGCCGCCAGCGCACCGAGCGGGCCTGCCCGCAGCAGCCCGAGCGCAAACCCCACCTGGCTGGAGGCCGGGCCAGGAAGAAACTGGCACAGCGCCACAAGATCGGCATAACCGGCCTCGTCGATCCATTTGCGCCGCACGACCAGCTCATCGCGAAAATAACCGAGATGGGCAATGGGGCCGCCGAAGGAGGTGACGCCGAGCTTCAGGAAGGCCGCGAAGACCTCGCCGGGCGTGCCGTGTCTCTGGCCCTGCACTTCGGCCTCCATGCTTCGCGTTGACGATTTCACCAAAGAACTCCCTGCGTGCAACGGCTAGTCGTCAACACATATCAGCCTCAAGACGGTTTCGGTATCAGATACCATTATGACAGGCATATGAAGGGACTGACGGCGTTGACGCCGGAACGTTGCGATAACGTTCCGGCGTCGTTTGGCGATTATCCGGCGAAGGGCCTATCGCTCGGTGGGCAACAATGCGGTGAAGTGCGAAATCCAGCCATTTTCATCGGTGCCGCCGGAAAAGCCCGTCGCATCCCAGATGATGTGATGCCGGTTGCTGCCGTTGTGGATCGTCACCGCGGCGGCGATGGGGGTTGGGGATCGCCATGAGAAGTTTTGGTTGGCGCCCGGCGCGAGGTGGCTGAGGGATTCAAGCTGGACATCGTCGAGGAACAGGACAGTGCTCATCTGGGTCTCATAGAGATATTCCCATCGCGCCTGCGCCAGCCCATTCGCGGCGGCAACGAGAAGGCTGCTCTGCCCCATGGGATCGGCCAGGGCCGCAAGACGCCAGGCGGCGAAGATACTGGCGATATCCCCGCCGCTGAGCCCGAGACTTGAGAGGAACTTGATGGTTTGATCATTGCCGAAAGCATTATAGCCTGCTTCACCGAAGGGCCGGATATGCTTGACGACGAAATTGCCAAGAAGTGGCATGTGTATCTCCTTTTGGACATGGACCACCTGTTCCCGGACGTTGGCGTGCAGGATAGCATGGTGGGATCTGTGGTTGATTGGGCGCCGGATAAATCCGGCAATCGATGGAAATGCGGCCGGTGTTCGGTCTATCGGCTTAGCCGAAGGTGATGGAGACGCGGGCCGGCATGGCCAAAAACGCCTGCAGGCCGAGCCGCGTTCTGGCACCGCCCTGCCCGGCCGGCCATGGATCGAGGATATGAAGTTCCAGATCCTTGCCATTCACGGTGTAGCCATAGACGAGGTAATAGTGGTACTCCGTTCCGATCACGAAGACGCGGTTGTTATCGATCTCGTGTCTGACGATATCGGCCGTCAGGCCATTGACGAAGTGGCCGCCGGTCGTTTCGTGATCGAAGGCGTTCCACTGGCTGGAAACCAGCTGGACGATATTGCTGTTCTGATTGGCGCCGGCCTGTTCATTGATGCCGCCGGTTTGATCCAGAACCTCCGCCAGTTCCCAGCGCTCTCGAACCGCGGGATCGACGGTGGCGAGTGCTGCGGTGTTGCGCCTTGCAATGACGTATTGCGTCGCCGCGGGAAGTCCATAATAGGCCCGCACCATCTGTTCGACGGCGGCAAAGCACCAGGCGGGGGTTAGCTGGGGCACCAGGGCGGGAGGGTTGTTGACTGTTGGCATGGTCTTCTCCTTGTTGAAAATGACGGGGTACGGGTTACAGCCGGGTGCCCGTCGTTGATTACATCTGCCGGGTGTTGAGGTCTGGGTGGTGTTGGCCGTCCTGCCGGCATCTGCGCCGGCAGGACATTGCCCATGATCCCATGCCCGAGGGGACGTGTTCGGCCGGGATCATGGAGACGCTTCCTGTCGGGCCGGGACAGGAGCGGCAGGCTCTTAAGGGATCAGGCGGTTTTGCTGAGGTCCTGACGATAGGCCTGCAACGACGCGATTTTTGCGTCCGCGGCAGCCTCACGTTCGGCGACGATGGCCGAGAGCTTCTCCGCGACACCCGCCAGATAGGCCGGCAGATTGGCACTGTCGATATATCCACCCTGCAACTTGTTGAGCTTCGACCATCCTTCGGCAAAGCTGCGGTTGAAGCGGTCGGAGACGATCACCACCGCGTGCCACTGGGCGGTTTGCCTGACGAAGAACTCGTCGACGGAGCGGATGAGCTGCGCGAAGCGGTTCTTTCGCAGCGTCTCCTGCCCGGCGACATTTTCGATGCCGGTGATCTGACGCTGGGCATCATCTGCAACCGCCTGCATGAAATCGGCGAAGCCTTTGAAAAAGAAGGCGATTTCTTCAACGATTTCCTTCATGCGTTTCAGCGCCGAAATGCTGACGTTGAGCGATTGCACCGCAAGCTTGATCTTGTCATCCTCGGCCTGCTTTCCCTTCAGCAAGGCGTTGATCCTGATGAGCTCGGCCGCCTGGGTACGGCGTTCCTTCTCATAGGCCTCCGCCTTGTCGATCATCTGCATCTGGATTTCGCGCAGGCTGGCCGCCTGTTGCTGCTGCTCTTCGGAGAGCTTGCCCAGCCCCTTGTCCAAAGCATCGAGCGAAGCCTGCAGGCTGGAAATAACCGTTTGCTGAGCGGCGATCTTTTCTTCCTGCGCCTTGAGTTCCGCGGCACGTGCTGCCAGACGCTTGTCGAGTTCGGCAAGCTCGATGGCCTTGCTCGATTTGGGGTCCGCGCTCTCCGCGTCCTGCGCAAGCTTCGCCTTGGCGTCCTCGAGCGACTTGACATCCCCCTTCAGAGCGTCGCGTTTTTCCTCGCTCTTGCGAAGCTCGGCTTTCTTTTCGGAAAGCTCGCTCTGCTTGGCGGCCGCATCGGCCTTGCTTCCGCCGCCTGACGGGGTGCGGGAGCCGCCGCCCTGCCCCTGCCCGTCTGCATCGTGCCCGGCCTTGGACTGTCCCGAAAGCGCGCCGCCAACCGACGAGGCCAGCATGGAGGCAGGACCGCCCGCCACCATGGCGATGGCGGGAATTGCGCTTGAAATCATCTGCGCGCCGACGCGGACGATCAACATGACAAAAGCACGCTGCTCGGCCGTATTGGCCCGCTGCTCATATTCCCGGGCCTTCTTTTCGAATGCCGCAACCTGTTCCTTGAGATCGTTGACAAGCGATTCAAGCTGTTCCCGCCGTGCGTCCGCCTCGCGGATTTCCCGTTCCATCACCGCTTTATCGGCGAGGCGTTTGCTCAAGGCCGTTTCGCTCATATCCGTGGTTTGCGCCGTGTCCCTGATGATGGCGTCATAGGTCGCAGCAAGGGCAAGAAGCTCGTCTCGAACGCTGAGAGCCCTATCCCGGATATTCGTTGCGAGCTTTATCAGATCGTTGGAGACAAATGCCTTGATTCCGGCCTGATCGTTTTCTTCCCTGACATCGAGCCAGTCCGGGAAAAGATCGCCGATGGACAGGCCGATGCGGGTGGCCGCCTCCATCGCGTTCTTCATGACTATTTCGCTTTTCTGCTGCGACGTGATCAGCCTGTTCATGATTGCGCTGATGCGGACGCGAATATCGCCGTTTTCCTGCGGCGTGGTGTTATAGGCGATGTAAAGCAGATCGATCGCATTGTCGGTGTCGCGCTTGGCGCGCTCGACATCATAGGTCCCCTGGATCTTATCGACATAAGACCGGACAAGCGCCGTATCCGACTTGGGAAGGCTGAAATTCGGTTGCGAAACGATAGCGTCGACGCCGGCGTCGATTGCGCTGTTGATCTGGGCGGTCCGGCTTTCGAAAGTCACGACATTATTCATTTTCATGCTCCTGTTGATGGGTGGTTACGGAGAGTCATTTTTTTTGGGGGGGGTGATCGTTCACGATCCGCACTGCTTCTTCGCGTCGTCCGGCAGTCCGGCCTCGGTGGAGGAAATGAACTGCGGCACGTCTTTGGTCAGGCCGTCGATCTCGGCGGACAGCCGCGTAACCTGACGTATTTTCGCGTCGTCAGGATTGACCTCGCTCGCTTCCTTCAGAGCGCTGGTGAAGTTGCCGACCTGAATGTTGAAGTCCTGAACCTTGACGTTGATGGTGGAGATCGCCGCTTTGAGCTTGGTGATCTGCTCCTCCAGAGTTTTCACCGCCTTCTGGTTTTCCGCGTGGCTCTGCTGTGCCGCCGCAAGCTGGCGGCGATTGTTTTCGAGCTGGTTGCGAACGCCTTCAAGAGCCGCCCGGGCATTGTCCAGCCGTGGCTGCGCGGTCCGGTATTCCCGCTCCGCATCATTCATCCAGCCCAGCGCCTTCACCGCGGCGTCACCGGCCTGGCAAATTCCCGGCAGGAAGAAGAGGACGCCGCTGCATATTTTTACTCGCTTGGCCTGCTCGTCCCTTTCCTTCCGGGCTTTTTCGAAGGTGGCCTGGCGCGCCTTAACGTTCTCGTTTTCGGACTGAACCAGCTCCTCATAGCCCTTCACGCTGGTTTCGGACTGCACCACCTGCCGCTCCAGCTCGATCTGCAGGTACATGGCCTCCCCCAGCGCCTTCTCGCGGTCGGCGCTGAGCTGCTGTTGCGCCGTCAGATGGTCCATCAGGCACACGGATCGGCGGCCGAGCAGCTCGCGGCTCGCTTCCGCCTGTTCCAGTTTCGACTTGAAAGCCGCCGTCTGCTCGACGGTGAGGGTGGCCGCGTTCGCAATGGCCGGCTGGCCCATGGACGGGATATCGAATTGCATTGCGAAGGCCGCAAGGCCGGCAAAAACAACGTGTTTAAGTTGCATCATTTTAACCTCCTCTGGAGAATTGGGGATGAATAAAAGGCATGACGGGCTCCATGCGCCGCCCGGCATCGCTGCCGACCGTGCCGGAGACATGGCAGTAACATTCGGATATCAGGCGCTTTCGGACGCATCGTCTGCAACGTCGTCAAGACCTAAAAAGCAACCATCAAAGATTGCATTCCGGGAAAATGGACGAAAGATTCCACATCCGATGCTTCATTAAATTATGCAATAAAAACAGCATATAACGCTATTGTCAGCGTTACTCCCGCAAACCGTTTCAAAAGGGAACACATTTTTACGCGCCCCTTAACATTCAATTTATGAGAGTATTTTTTAATACCGCTCAACAGGGCCTCGGGGGAGTGCAACAAAATGCACGCATCTTACGGAGGGGAACCTTCCGGCTGTCACGACTGCCCTGCACGGCCGTTGTCAGCGAACAGAACTCACGTTTTCGAATTCGCCATAAAGTAGCGATGCGCAAAAAACCACGGGAGAAAGGTATCCGGAAAAGCAGGCGCCCCAGCTTCAAAGACGCACCCGAGGAGGGACTTCGCCCGGCCTCGGCCGGACATGCTTCGAGAGAGGCTGGACCTACTTGCGAACCGAATCCTGAACGACGATGCCTTCGGTGATGCTGTCACCTATCTTTGCACCCACCTATCGAACGCCTTCAAACAGGAGCAGCGCCTCGTCCGTGCGCTCGGAGACTTCGGCGCATTCGCCACCGTCATGTGCGCCGTGGGTATCGCATCGGTCCATGGCGGGCAATTTACGCTGGCGGCGGTTCAGGCAGTCGTCGTTCCACCCGGCTGGGCATCCAGCCGCAGGACACGCGCCTTGATCGACTGGCTGGAACTGGAAAATACCGCGCAGCGTCACCCGCCCGGCGGCGATAACCGTGAGCGGCCATGGTCGCTAAATGGCTGGATTATTTCGGCAATCGAGAGGCTTGCCAGCACCTATTGCGTCGCGGCCTCGCCATGGCAAACCCTCCCGGCAACGGAGACGCCTGCGGAGGAAGCCATCGGAACGGGCGCGCTGATCGACGGTGTGAGCTGGTTTCTGCGGCACGCGCAGGATTTGCCTTTTCTCTCAGAGGGAATGCGGATGTTCCTTGGGCATGCGCCTGGTTTCCTGATCCTGTTGGACCTGCTGTCCGCCGCGAAGACAGACGCGTGCGATGCGACGGGTTGCGTGTTCTCCCGCAAGGCGACGGCGCGCGCCTATGGGGTCAGTCGCGCTCATGTCACGGCCATACTCGCCAAGGCCGAGCGTTTGAACATCTTGCAAAGAAACGGATCCAGAATAGTTCTGAGCGATCTTGCATTGCAGAACGTCCAGCGCGATCTGGCCTATCAGCTCGCCTTCGTCGTTTTATGGGCGGAAGCGGTGAGAACGTCTCCGCTGTCTGCCGATGCCCCGGAGAGCCTGTCCGGCCGGAATGGCTCCAGCAATCCGCGATAGGGCTTGGCAAGCGGCGTGGCATAGGCGCCGCGCTTGGCGGTGGACAACCCCATGGACACCAGCGATTCCGCCTGCTTGACGGCCGCCGCGACGCCATCGACAACCGGCACGCCGAACTCATCGCGCAGTTCGGCGGCAAGATCCGCCATACCGGCGCAACCGAGCACGATCGCCTCCGCCCTGTCCTCTTTCAGGGCCAGTGAGATTTCCGCGCGCAGCCTTTCACGAGCGTTCGAGGCGGGATCTTCCAGCGACAGCACCGGAATATCGGCGGCGCGCACATTGCAGCGGGCGGACATGCCATAACGATGGACGAGATGTTCCAGCGGCAGCCGCGAGCGTTCCATCGTCGTGACGATGGTGAATTTCTGGGCGATGAAGGCGGTGGCGGAGACCGCCGCCTCGCAGATGCCGATAACGGGAATATCGGCGAGAGTCCGGGCGGCATCGAGCCCGGTATCGTCGAAACAGGCGATGATCGCCGCGTCGGCTCCAAGCGCCGGCGCCTTTGCCAGCTCCAGCAGCAGGCCGGGAACGGCGAAAACCTCGTCGTAATAACCTTCGATGGAGACGGGGCCCATGGACGAGGTAACGGCCATTATGTCCGTATCGCGGCCAGCTATTCGCGTCGCGGCGTCGGCGATGGTCGCGGTCATGGATTGCGTTGTGTTGGGATTGATGACGAGAATGCGCATTTTACGTTTCTTTATCCGCGTGAATGGCGGCGATTGAGCGTGACGATCAGGCCGAGCGTGGCCGCGATCACCAGGAAGGAAAACAGGGTTGTAACAGCACCGAGCGCATAAAGCACCGGCGTCGTGACATTGGTGGTCATGCCGTAGATTTCCAGCGGCAGCGTGTTGTAGGTGCCTGACGTCATCAATGTGCGGGCGAACTCGTCATAAGAAAGCGTGAAGCCGAACAGGCCGACGCCGATCAGGCTCGGCGCGATCATCGGCAGCACCACATGGGCGAAGGTCTGCCAGGAGGATGCGCCGAGATCGCGGGCCGCTTCCTCATAGGACGGCGAAAAGCGGTTGAAGACGGCCAGCATGATGAGCACGCCGAAAGGCAGCGTCCAGGTGAGATGCGCGCCGAAGGCCGATGTATACCATGACGGCTCCAGCCCGAGCTGCTGGAACAGAACTCCGATGCCGAGCGAAATGATGATCGACGGCACCACGAGGCTTGCGACCGACAGATAGAACAACGGCGTCGCCCCGATGAATTTGCGCCGGAAGGCAAGGCCCGCCAGCAGCGAGACAAGCACGGTAACGGCCATGACCATCAGCCCGAGACCGAAGGAACGGCGGAAAGAGCCGCCGAAATCGCCGACGGCCTGCTGTTCGAAGAGATTGCCGAACCAGTGCAGCGAAACGCCGTTCAGCGGGAAAGTCAGCCCGCCATTGGGCCCCTGAAAGGCGAGGATGAGGATGGCCGACAGCGGGCCGTAAAGAAACAGCACGAAGAGGGCGAAAAAGAAGGCGAGGACATAGAATTCGCGGCCGCGTTTTTCCTGATGCATGGGATCAAAGCTCCTTGCGGATATCGACGATGCGCAGGATGCCCGCGACCATCAGAAGAACGAGGATGAGCAGGATGACGGCGTTCGCAGCGGCGGCCGGATATTGCAGCAGCGACATCTGGTTCTTCATCATCAGCGCCACCGAGGCGCTCTGACCGCCGGACATCACCTGAACGGTGGAGAAATCGGCCATGACCAGCGTGACGACGAAGATGCTACCAATCGCCATGCCGGGTTTGGCAAGTGGAATGATGACGTTGGTGAGCGTCTGCCAGCCCGTCGCGCCGGCGTCACGCGCAGCCTCGATCAGCGATTTATCGATACGCATCAGCGTGTTGAAGATCGGCGTGACCATGAACAGCGTATAAAGATGCACCATGGCCAGCACCACGGCGAAATCCGAATAAAGCAGCCATTCGATCGGTTCGGGAATGATGCCGGTACCGACCAGGGCGCTGTTGACGAGGCCATTTCGCCCAAGCACCGGAATCCAGGAAATCATGCGGATGATGTTCGACGTCAGGAAGGGCACGGTGCAGACGAGAAACAGCACCATCTGCATGGTGGTGGTGCGGATGTGGAAGGCAAGAAAATAGGCGAGCCAGAAACCACAGAACAAGGTGATGGCCCAGACCATGACAGCATATTTCAGGGTGTTGAGATAGGTCTGCCAGGTGACCCACGAGCCGAGCGTTTCCAGATAGTTGAACGTCACGAAATCCGGATACATCTGGGCGAAATCGTAATCCCAGAAGCTGACGACGGCGATCATGAGGATCGGCAGAGCCAGGAAAAAGCCGAGGATCAGCAAAAGCGGAGCGGCCTGAACATAGGACACGAACTTTTGCGGCAGCGCGAAGCTGCGGGGCGGCCTGTTCTTTTTATCGCTGACGCCGATGAGTCTGACCGTCACCATATCCGAGCCTTTCCCTGAATTTGCGTATGCACCGACGCCATGCCGCCAGCGATCTTGTTGACAAGTCCTCCACACTCCCGACGTCATCTCGGGCTTGACCCGAGGATCTAACCACGTCCGATGTGGCGGTTCGTTAGATCCTCGGGTCAAGCCCGAGGATGACGAATGAGAGGTGGGATGCCTGTCGCTGCAATTGACCGGCGGCGCGCTTGCCGCCGGTGTCGTCCTAAAGGCATCAGGCCGCGATGAATTCGTTCCAGCGGCGGACCATGTACCGGTCCTCGTCCATGACGGAGTTCCAGCACGCGACCTTGCCCATGCGTTCCTCGAAGGAGCCGCCATCGCGCACGGCGCCGGCCTTTTCCATGACCTTGCCGTCGGGCGCGATGATATCACCCTGCGCCGGCTTGCCTTCGACCCAGTAACCCCACTCGTCGGCGCTCATGTGTTCCTTGGCCGTTTCCATGGCGGCGGAATAATAACCCTGACGGTTGAGGTAAGCGCCGACCCAGCCGGAAGTGTACCAGTTGATATATTCATAGGCCGCATCGAGTTTCGCGCCCGAGAGGTGCTTCGCAAGCCCGAGACCGCCGCCCCAGGAGCGATAGCCTTCCTTCAGCGGCTGGTATTTGCAGGCGATGCCCTTGGAACGGACCGCGGCGACTGCGGGCGACCACATGGACTGGATGATGACTTCGCCCGACGCCATGAGGTTGACGCTTTCGTCGAAGCTCTTCCAGAAGGCGCGGAACTGGCCGTCCTTCTTCGCCTTGATGAGGAAGTCGATGGTCTTGTCGATCTCCTCCTTGGTCATGTTGCCCTTGTCGGCATATTTGATGTTGCCCATGGCTTCCATGATCATCGCCGCATCCATGATGCCGATGGAGGGAATGTTGAGGATCGAGGTCTTGCCCTTGAACTTCGGGTCCATGATATCGGCCCAGCTGGAGATATCGCGGCCGACGAGATCGGGGCGGATGCCGAGCGTATCGGCGTTGTAGATGGTCGGAACCATGGTGAAATAATCGGTCTCGCCCTTGGCGAACTTCTTGTCGCCGGGCTTTTCGACGAAACCGACGGTGTGCGGGGCCGTGCCCTGCGCCACGACGCTGTCCGGCTTCAGCTTGCCGTTTTTGAACAGCGGCACGATCTTGTCGTAATATTTCAGCTTCTTGATTTCCATCGGCTGGATAACGCCGGCCGGATAGACCTTCTTCAGGATCCAGTATTCGATATCGGCGATATCGTAGGAATTCGGCTGGGTGACGGCGCGCTGGGCGGCGGCATCCGAATCCGTCGCCGTCATTTCAAGCGTGATGCCGAGATCGGCCTTGCACTTTTCGGCAATGGCGTTGAGGTTCGACACACCCGTGCCGAACTGGCGGATGGTGATGGGGTTCTGCGCCCAGATGGTCGGGAAGCCGGTGATGAGGCCGGAGCCGATCGCCGCACCCGTGGCGGCAGCGCCCGCCTTCAGGAGGCCGCGGCGGGACAGGCCCTTTTTGCTGTTGGTGGTATCGGTCATTTCAAAGTTCTCCTCTGGTTATTTTTGGGGTCACTTCTCTACCCGGCCGAGCACGATGGCATCGGCCGCATTCCATGAAAGCGGTAGGGCGTCGCCGGTCCTGACCGGGTTTTCGAAGAAGGCGGCATCGCTGAGGATGACGTTGAAATCCTCGATGCCCGCGCCGGTTACGGCGATCTTCACGCTTGCGCCGCGATATTCGACATTCGAGACGATGCCGGTGAAACCGAGGCCCGGCTGCTGCGCCTCCCCGACGCGGACGCGGTCGGTGCGCACGGCGATATCGATCGCGCCGTCATCCGGGGCGACGCCGCTTGCCGTGAAAGTGCCGCCGCCCGCCACTTCGAGCGTGACGAGATCATCCGTTTTTTCCCGGTAACGCCCGGAAATGACATTGTGGTCGCCCATGAAGCGGGCAACGAAGGCAGTGGCGGGACGCTCGAACACCTCGCGCGGGGTGGCCGCCTGTTCGATGCGGCCGTCATTCATGACGACGATGATATCGGCCAGCGCCATGGCCTCTTCCTGGCTGTGGGTGACGTGAACGAAGGTGATGCCGAGCGAGGTCTGAAGCTTCTTCAGCTCGGCGCGCATGCGGATCTTGAGAAACGGATCGAGCGCCGAAAGCGGCTCGTCCAGCAGCAGCGCCTCGGGATCGGTAATCAGCGCACGCGCCAGCGCCACGCGCTGTTGCTGGCCGCCGGAAAGCTGGGCCGGCCGGCGGCTGGCATAGGGTTCGAGCTGCATCAGCCGCAGCATTTCGAGCGCCTTCGCCCGGCGGGTTTCCTTGTCCACGCCCTTCATCTTGAGGCTGAAAGCGACATTGTCGACGAGATCGAGATGCGGAAACAGCGCATAGGACTGGAACATCATCGCCGTGCCGCGCCGGGCGGGCGGCAGATCGGTGACGACTGTATTGCCGAGCCGGACATCGCCGCTGGAGATGCTTTCGTGGCCGGCAATCATCCGCAATGTCGAGGTCTTGCCGCAGCCCGACGGGCCAAGCAGGCAGCAATAGCTCCCGGCGGGAATCTTGAGGCTTATCGCATGCACGGCAGTAGTGTTGCCGTAAATCTTGGATACGGACGCGATGTCGATTGCTGCGGCTTTGCTCATAAACACTCTCCTGCGACGTCTTTGTCATGCAGGAGGCGTGCCAATCGGCTTAGCCATTGATGTAAAATGATATTTTTTTGCGCTTCGGAGACCCGTGCGCGGACCTGCCCAATTTTACAGCGATTGTTCTCGATTCATTGCAGAAATTGTATGCAATCTGAAAGCCCAAAATGCCCCGCGCTTCACCCGGCCCTGAACCGGTCGAAAGCGGTGAGATATTTGACCGTCGGATCGGCGTCCCAGCGGTAGATTTCGGTCCGCAGGAAATGCAGCTCCTCTTCGAGCTTTTCCTCCGGCAGCTCCACCCACCAGGATTTCGGCCGGCCATCGGAGCCGTCCGACCAGCGATAGCCGCGCTTTTTCAGATGATCCTTCATGTCGAACGGGCTGTTTTCCGCGTAGAGGCGCACCCTTGAGCGCCGGCTCGCGTCATGGAGTTCGGCAAAGGGCGTGCTGCTCTGGCCGGGGCGCGTCTGCTCCAGCACTTCCAGCAGCGCGAAACAATCGTCCACCGCGCGATGGCCATCATGGAAATAGCCGGATTGGCCGATCAGATAACCGAGCTTGTTGCCCTCGAAACCACGCGTGCGCCAGTCTATTTCCGAAACGGAGCAGGCCCATGCCTTGTCGCGGAAGATCGGCGAGAAGGCCTCGCAAAAGGGACGGTCGAAACCGGCATTGTGGGCGATGATCAGATCGGCATGGGCAACGAGGGAGGTCAGCCGGTCCATGTCTATCGACTGTCCCGCGACCATCTCATCGGTGATCCCGGTCAGGCGGGTGATTTCTTCGGGAATGGCGATACCTGGCTGCCGCAACCCGCCATAAATGCCGGTGACATCGCCGATTGTGCCGTTATCGTCGAATGTGAAGGTGATGACGCCGATTTCGATGATCTCATCGGTGCGATGGTCGAGACCCGTCGTTTCCGTATCGAGGATCACACCCTGACGGGCAAATTCCGGCCTTGGCCGATCGACGACCGCGCGCGGTTGCAGCCGGCGCAGGACACGATAATTGCCGGTGGATTGAAGATATGCGGCAAGGGCCTCATCGTCCGTACCGGTCTTTTGGGCCGTTTCGCGACCACCCGCTTTTCGCCCTCGTTCACCCTGCGGAAGCCGCGCTGCCGCGGGTGCGAAAAAATCCAACTGGGAGGTCATTATGCGCCTGTCCGCCTTGCCCGGAAATCAAGATTGAGTATTCCAGCATATGCGCACAGGCTCACAGTAACAACAGCGGTCGCTCTCATCCACAGAAACGGCATATCTCACGGGGTACAGTTAAGGGTTGCGGCTTCAATTTACGATGGTAAAAAAAGCGCACCGTTCCCGTGTTCAGGAGAGAAGAAGAATGCCGCTTCCATCGCCTTCCAACCCGAAAACGCTCGCTGATCAGAGCCGGCTGAAGCTGTTTCCGCTGCAGAGCGGGCCGCATTTCGCCAATGCAGGCCTCACCAACGGGGCGAGCGGCATTGTCTTTACGGGCTATACGCGCGATGCGAGCCTCGACAATGAAGCATTCTCCTGCTGCGGCAGCTACACCCTGCGCAATTCCGTCCACGCCGCGATTGCCGGCACGACCAGCGACAATTGCACGGTCTTTGCCCTGAAGAGCATCATCAACCAGCGCCCGTGCCTGGCGGTCGGGAAGTTCGACCCGGATGGCAAGCCGCTGGCATTGTCGAAGTCGGAATTCGAAGAGGTCACCAAACCCCTGTTCCAGTTCGCGGACAAGGTATCGCCGATTCTCGGCAGCGAGCCGGCGCCGGGCATCCAGATCCGCAGCGGCGACGCCTCCTATAATTATCAGGTGGACGCACGCAGCGGCCGCTTCCGCTTCACCTATAAGGACGCCATGAACGGCGGTCGTTTCGGACCTTCGGCCGACGGCAATTTTTCCCTGGAACATGACGGCCATCGGCTCGCCAGAATAAGCGCCGGCGGCAGCTATAGCAGTTCGGACAATTCGATTGCCGCCTCGGCCTATCGCGACATCGAATCCCGCGGCTTCGAAACGACAGTGCGCAGCGGCCAGGCTTCCGCCATGTTTGGAAGAACCTACACGGAAAACGCCATTACCCGCAAAATCGGCGTCGGTTACGGCGACACCTCGTTCCGGCGCGAGGATACGCCGGGAGGAACGATCAAGGAAACCCTTGGGCACAAGCTGGACAAGGTCACGCTTGAAGTCTCCCGCACGCGTGACCGGGCGAAGGGCACCGAATATATGCTGACCATCAAAATGGAGCTTTGAGGCTCCGGCAACCGGATCGAGCGCGACAGCAGTTCGTCAGGAAGCCTGCCTGTCGAGAAGGTTTTCGCAATTGGCCGGATTGCCGATGATCTCGCTCGTCCTGATGATGGAGCCGGCATCCGCGGTTATCTTGATGATGCAGTCGCGGCGATGTTCCTTGATCTTCATGCCCTCGGTTTCCGAGACCTGCGCCTGCCCGTCGACGGTTTTGACTTCGCGCCTGTTGCTGAGGCCGGCATAGGGCTCCCTATCGACTTTCAGCCAGTAGGATTCGGTTTCGCCGTTTTCGATGATGACCTTGTTCGGGCGGCCGAGTCGGGCTATTGCGGCCTCACGCGGTTGCCCCACGAAACCTGCGACAGTGCGGGAAACCTCCGTCTCGCCGGCGCTGGTGCACGCCGCAACGACGACCAGCACAGCCGCCAGACATCCTCTTTCAAGCCATCTCATTTCCAGATCATTCCCTACAAAACGTCGCTGGCCCCGGTTGTCGGCCAGCGTCCGGGGGCAAATCTAGGCACGATCATTTTGCACGGAAAGATGGAACGGCCGCAAAGCCGATCAACTTCTTATGATCAGCCCTGTCGCGGGGAGACGATTTACCGGTCCGGCGCGCTCCGTTTTTACCTGTTGCGGAACACGGTGCAGGGAACGCCCGCCCGTCGGATATCGCCACAAAGCGCATTGGCCTCGGCTCTGGTCTCCCGGCCGATGCGGGCGGCATAACGCGGCCGCGAACCGAAATTTCCGCCCCGCTGGCGCACGATCAAAGCCCGCTCGGCATTCAGCGGCTCCGAAAGCTGCAGGATCGCCCGGGTGAAAAGCCGGTTCGCCACGGACGGATTATAATGCGCCGCAAGCTGCACGCCCCATGGCGCCCAGTCGGCCGATGCAATGAGAACGGGATCGTTCATGGTGCGGGTGTCGGCGAGACGCACGCAGGCATCGAGGAAGGAACGGTTGTCATCCAGCGCCGGCGCCGCCTTTTCTGGCGGATTGTCCTTCCATGTCTCCACCGGATAACCGGTGATCGCAAACACATAATCGCGGGTTTCGGTGGGCAGGCGGCCGTTGGCGATGAAGTTCCGCAAGCCCGCCTCCCCCGCATTGTAAGCTGCGGCGGCAAGGCCGAAATTGCCGAACTGCACGTTCAATTCGGAGAGATATCGGGAAGACGCCTCAAGCGCGGCGATGATGTTGAAACTGTCTTCGAGACCGCGCAACCGGGCCGTTCCCGGCATGAACTGGGCGATGCCCTCCGCCCCCTTCGGACTGACCGCATTGGGCCGGAACAGGCTTTCCCGCCAGATCAGCCGGGCGAAATAATCCGGCGGAACGGCATGGCGGGCGGCGAGCACCTCAATGGCATGGCAAAGATCATTATTGTAACTGCCTGCATTGATGCACAGGTCCGGCGCGACATCATGGCTATAGGCGCAGGCGGCTTTTTTCCCGGCGGGCTCTTCGGCTTGCGCCGCGCCGAAGGCTGCGGTCAGCAGACACAGGGCAAGAGCCATGCGGCTTGTCGATATCCCTGCCAAGCGAAAGCCCCCGAAAACTCCAGACACGATGTGCCGATTATCGGCCAATCCGGAAGATATGCCCAGCTTTCCGGCTTGTCATCACGTATCGAACATCGAATGGACTGGCGTGATCGGATGGGGCGCGGACGGCGGGCAACCCCTTTCAAGTCAATAATGGAGGGTCAACTTTTCTCTCGACGTCATCCTCGGCCCTGTGCCGAGGATCTGATCATGTCGAATAAAATCAATACGTTGCAGATCCTCGGGACAAGCCCGAGGATGACGTTGGCGTGATTGGCTCGGCTTGCTGAGGCCTCACCCTAAAAGTCCTGCCACTCCTCAAGCTTGACGGCAACCGCGGCGGAACCGCGCGCCGCAAGCGGGCGGGGTGCGCTGCGATGCGAGCTCACCGGCGCGGATTGCTGCTCGAAGCCGCCGCGCGCAGAGGCGGAGGATCGGGCCATGTCCTCGAACCGGAATTGCCCGAGAAGTTCGAACAGGGCCGCCGCTTCCCGCGCAAGGCTGTGGCTTGCGGCGGTCTGTTCCTCCACCATGGCGGCGTTCTGCTGGGTGCCCTGATCGACGGTGTTGACCGCCTGATTGATTTCCGCGAGCGCCGTGGACTGTTCGCGCGCGGCATCGACAATCGCCACGACATTGGTGTTGATATCCCGCACCTGCTCGGCGATTTCCTGCAGGGCCGAACCCGCCCGGGTGACGAGGCCAACGCCGTTTTCCACCTGCGCGCCGGAGGCATTGATCAGGCTCTTGATTTCCTTGGCGGCCGTTGCGGAACGCTGCGCGAGTTCGCGAACCTCCTGCGCAACCACGGCAAAACCTTTGCCCGCCTCACCCGCGCGCGCGGCTTCCACGCCTGCATTCAATGCCAGAAGATTGGTCTGGAAGGCGATTTCGTCGATCACGCCGATAATGTTGGAAATCTCGCGTGATGATTTTTCGATCTGGTCCATGGCGCCGATCGCATCGCGCACCACCTGGCCCGAATGTTCCGCATGGTCACGGGCACGGGCGACGATCTTGCCGGCCTCTTCGGCGCGGAGGCTCGAATCGTTGACGGCGGTGGTGATTTCTTCGAGCGCGGCTGCCGTTTCCTCGATGGAGGCGGCCTGCTGCTCCGTGCGTCTGGCGAGATCGTCGGCAGCGGACCTGATCTCGTTGGAGCCGGAAGAAATGGCGCCGGCATTTTCAGACACCAGCGTCATGGCCCTTTTCAGCTTTTCCGAAGCCGCGTTGAAATCCGTGCGCAATCTTTCAAGCGAGGGGATGAAGGGTTTGTCGATGCTCTGGGCAAGATCGCCCTCGGCCAGATCGGTGAGACATTGCGCCAGCTTTTCGACGTTTTCGACGCGGCCGGTCACGTCGGTCGCGAATTTGACGACCTTGAACACCTTGCCGTTGAGATCGAAGATCGGGTTATAGGACGCCTGAATGAAGACCTTGCGGCCGCCCTTGCCAAGCCGCATGAACTCATCCGCCACGAGATCGCCGCCGGCCAGCCTTTCCCAGAACTGCTTATATTGCGACGACTGCGTATAGGCCGGTTCGCAGAACATGGAATGGTGCCTGCCCTGCACTTCCGCCAGCGAATAACCGAGCGCGGCCAGAAAATTCTCGTTTGCGGTCAAAACCTCGCCATTCGGGGAGAATTCGATGATGGCCTGCGCCCGTGACAGGGCGTCGATCTTGCCGGCATCTTCCGCCGCCTTCAGCTTGCGGTCGGTAATATCGGTGGCGATCTTGACCACTTTCACCGGCTTGCCGCGACGAAACACCGGATTGTAGGACGCCTCGATCCAGACTTCCCGACCGCCCTTGCCGATGCGCTTATATTGCCGCTGATCGAACTGGCCGGCCGAGAGCTTGGACCAGAAGGCCTTGTAATCCTGCGAGGACACGACCGCCGGCTCCACGAACATGCTGTGGTGCCTGCCGACGATTTCCGATAGCTCATAACCGAGCGCCCGACAGAAATTTTCGTTGGCGTTGAGAATTTTTCCCGAAAGGTCGAATTCAATGATGGCCTGGGATTTGGAAAGCGCGGCGAGAACCGCAAAAGCATTGGCACCACGATCAAGAATACTCACGCGCGTTTCTCCGATGGAAAGGGATGATTCCTATTCAAAATCATTCGTGAATATTATGATTACATTCTTAAATAATATTTAAGGATAAAGTTGATGTTCATCATCTGAAGTTGCAGATACCGTGCAATGTGTTGCCTGCCGGTTTTTTCTCGCCGCCTTTTTTGGGAACGTTCGGCGCATGGTCGCATTTTATACCGAATGGGGAGCCGGCAATGGCCGGCGAATTTCCGCGCCGGCGCGACGACGATTTCAATTTGGGAGGAGCACACAAATGGAAAAGAACACGATCTGTATCTGGTACGACAAGGATGCCGAGGCCGCAGCCAGATTTTATGCCGAAACCTTTCCGGATAGCGCGGTAACCGGCGTTCACCATGCGCCGAGCGACTATCCCTCCGGCAAGAAGGGAGATGTGCTGACGGTGCAGTTCACCGTGGCAGGCGTTTCCTGCATCGGCCTCAATGGCGGGCCGGTCTTCAAGCAGAGCGAGGCTTTCTCGTTCCAGATATCGACCGAAGACCAGGAAGAAACCGACCGTTACTGGAACGCCATCGTCGGCAATGGCGGGCAGGAAAGCGCCTGCGGCTGGTGCAAGGACAAATGGGGCGTTTCCTGGCAGATCACGCCGCGCGTGCTGATGGAAGCCATGGCCGCCGGCGGTGCGGAGGCCAAACGCGCCTTCGAAGCGATGATGGACATGAAGAAAATCGACGTCGCCGCCATCGAGGCTGCACGTCGCGGTTGACTGGCGAAAGCTGTTCAGCAGCAAGTAGCGAGGCAGGCCAAAAACCGGAAGCCACTGATAAATCAGCTTAAATTCCGGTTTTTCGTATTTGTCGCCCATTTTTCGCCGCGCAGAATGGGCTGCGCGGCCAGTCATCATAAAACGTTCAACAAACTGTAAGCCATCCGTCAAAGACGGCTGTTAGCAGAGCCTCCGTGGCTTCGTGCCGGGGACGTGAAGTCCTTGCCGAGCAGGCCATCATTCCAGCAACGGGGCTCAACTCATGAAATCTTCCGCTCTGACTTCCTTCGTGGCCGGCGTCGCCATCGCCGCCGCCTTCGGCGCCACCGCCGCCCAGGCAGAAAAGACCAAGTTCGAATTCTGGTACGGTCTTTCCGGCGATCTCGGCGACCGCGTGCAGGACACCTGCAAGAAGTTCAACGACTCCCAGGCCGAATTCGAGATCGTCTGCACCTCGCAGAACGATTACGAATCCACCCTGCAGAACACCATTGCCGCCTATCGCGCCAAGAAGCAGCCCGCCATCACCCAGATTTATGACGCCGGCACGCTGGACATGATGCTGTCCAAGGCTTTCGTTCCCGCCAAGAAGCTGATGGCCGACAATGGCTACAAGATCGACTGGAACAATTATTTCCCCGGCATCGCCAATTATTACGCCACGGCTTCGGGTGAATTGAACTCCTTCCCCTATAATTCTTCGACCGCGATGTTCTATTACAATGTCGACGCTTTCGAAAAAGCCGGCATCACCTTCAAGCCCGACACATGGGAACAGGTCGAAGAAGCTTCCAGGAAGCTGAAAGCCGCCGGTTTCGAATGCCCGCTCGCCTTTAACTTCGACACATGGATGCTGATGGAGCAGTTCTCCGCCATCCACAACCAGCCAATCGCCACCAAGGCCAACGGTTATCAGGGTCTGGACGCGGAACTTGCGATCAACAAGACCAAGTTCGTCGACCACGTGAAATTCTTCAAGAAGATGCAGGACGAGAAGCTGTTCGTCGTCAAGACCAAGCAGCTCGGCATGGATATCCTGCCGGCCTTCACCTCGCAGACCTGCCAGATGTTCATGACTTCCATCGCCAACCACGGCACCGTCGGCAAGTCCATGCCGGAAGGCGTGAAGTGGGACGTCGCCATGCTGCCGATCTGGAAGGGCACCGAACGCCACAACTCGCTGGTCGGCGGCGCTTCGCTGTGGGTCATGGCCGGTCGTCCGGAAGCCGAATACAAGGGCGCTGCCGCATTCCTGAACTTCATCGCCCAGCCCGACATGGTTGAGTGGTGGTCGACCGTTACCGGTTACATCCCGGTCACCAAGACCGGCTTCGACGCCATGAAGGCCAATGGTTTTTACGACAAGGCCCCCTATAAGGGCCGCGAAAAGGCCATCGAGAGCCTGACCTTTATGCCGCCTTCCGAATATACCCGTGGTATCCGCCTCGGCGGTTTCACGCAGATCCGCAAGGAAGTCGCCACCTCGCTCGAAGCCATCTTCATGCAGAACGCCGATATCCAGGCTGAACTCGACAAGGCCGTCGAGCGCGCTAATACCGGCCTGCGCCGCTTCGAAAAGACCTATGAAGGCGCCAAGCTGAACTAAGCGTTCTTTCATCGCCGTCAAAGGCCTGTCCGGACAGTCGTTCGGGCAGGCCTGCCGAAATCTCGAACTCTGCCGGACTCCAATGGAAAAGCGTACCGTCTTCAAAAGCACATGGCTGCCTGTGCTCTTCGCCCTGCCGCAGTTTCTGCTTATCCTTCTGTTCTTCTATTGGCCGGTTGCGGCGGTGCTGAACTGGGCATTCACCCTGGAGCCGCCCTTCGGCGGCCAGGCGGAATTTGTCGGTTTAGCCAATTTCATCGAAACCTTCGGCGATCCGCTCTATTGGCAGTCGATCCTCACCAGCCTGATCTTTGCGGTCGCCGGGCCGTTTTTCGCGATCCTCATCGGCCTTGTGCTCGCCCTTGCGGTCGATCGCCAGCTTCCCGGCTCCGGCTTTTTCCGGGTGCTTTATATCCTGCCCTATGCGATTGCCGGTCCCGCCGCCGGCATGGCCTTCCGCTTCATCCTGTCGCCGGAACGCGGCATCGCCGCATCGCTGAATGCCTGGTGGCCCGATATCTGGAACCCGGCCAAATATGGCGAGCACGCGCTCATCCTCGTCATCGTCATCTTCATCTGGAAATGGGCGGGCTACACCTTCATCTTCCTGTTCGCCGGCCTGCAATCCGTGCCGCGTTCGCTGACGGAGGCCGCCGCCATGGACGGTTCCGGGCCCATTCGCCGCGCCATCGACATTCAGGTGCCGCTGCTTGCACCCACCCTGTTCTTCCTCACCGTCATCATGATGACCGAGGGTTTCGTCGGCGCCGATACGTTCGGCATCGTCGCCTCCACCACCGAGGGCGGCCCCAACCACGCCACCGAAGTGATGGTCTACCGCATCGTCAGCGAGGCCTTCGAGGGGCTGAACTATTCCGGCGCCTCTGCCCAGAGCCTCGTCCTCATCGGTCTCATCATGGTCTTCACCTTCATCCAGTTCCGCTTCGTCGAGCGGCAAGTCCATTACAAGTGAGGCGGCGATGATCCAGCGCACACCCTATGCCGACGCCCTGACCTATGCGATCATGGTGGCCGGCTTCTTCCTGCTCATCGGCCCCTTCATCGTCGTCATTTCCGGCGCCAGCCAGTCGGTCCAGCAGGTCAACAGCGTCCCCTTCAGCTTCATGCCGCAGGGCGAATTCTTCACCAATGCGCAGGCGGCCTGGCAACGCGCCAATCTTGGCAACGCCCTCCTCAACAGTATCATCATGGCGACGCTGGTGACCGTGGGCAAGGTGGCCCTTTCGGCCTTCACCGCCTTCGCCATCGTGTTCTTCCGCTCACCGCTCAGGCATCTGTTCTTCTGGACGGTGTTCATCACCCTGATGCTGCCGCTCGAAGTGCGCGTGGTGCCGACCTATTCGGTCGCCGCCGATCTTTTCCAGCCGTTCCGCTCCATCCTCGGCCTGTTCGGCATCGAGGTCACCTTGGAATGGAACCTGCTGAACTCCTATGCCGGCCTCACCCTACCGCTGATCGCCACCGCCACCGGCACTTTTCTCTACCGGCAGTTCTTCATGACGATCCCGGACGAGCTGGCGGAGGCCGCGCGCATGGACGGTTCGGGTGCCGCGCGTTTCTTCGTGGACATGCTGCTGCCGCTGTCGCGCACCAACATGCTGGCGCTCACCACCATCATGTTCGTTTACGCCTGGAACCAGTATCTGTGGCCGCTGCTGATGATCACCGATCCGTCCTACAAGACGGTGATGATGTCGCTGCGCGCGCTTCTGCCCGCCGATGACGGCACGCCGGACTGGAACGTCACGCTGGCCGGTTCGCTCATCATCATCCTGCCGCCGCTTCTCGTCGTGGCCTTCCTGCAACGCTGGTTCGTCCGCGGCCTCGTCTCGTCCGACAAGTAACAGCGCGGCTTTCAACAACAAGGTTTCCCATCATGGCTCAGATCGATATCCGTCAGGTCCGCAAATCCTATGGCAAGACGCCCACCCTGCACGGCGTGGACCTCACCTTCGACTCCGGCGAATTCGTCGTCATCCTCGGCCCGTCGGGCTGCGGCAAATCCACGCTTCTGCGCATGATCGCCGGTCTGGAGGACATCACCTCCGGCGAGATCGCCATTGGCGGGCGGGTGGTCAACACGCTGGAACCGCGCGAGCGTGGCTGCGCCATGGTGTTCCAGAACTACGCGCTTTATCCGCATATGTCGGTGGCCGGCAATATCGGCTATGCGCTGAAGGTCGCGGGCGTTCCGAAGGCCGAACGCCAGCGCCGCATCGAGGAGACCGCAAAGATCGTCGGCCTTTCCGATTATCTTGAGCGCAAGCCCGCGGCCCTTTCCGGCGGCCAGCGCCAGCGCGTCGCCATGGCCCGCGCCATCATCCGCGAACCTGCGGTGTTTCTCTTCGACGAGCCGCTCTCCAACCTCGACGCCAAGCTGCGCGTGACCATGCGCGCGGAAATCCGCAAGCTGCACCAGCGCCTCTCCGCCACCTCCATTTTCGTCACCCACGATCAGGTGGAGGCCATGACGCTGGCCGACCGGCTGGTGGTGATGAACAGGGGCAATGTCGAGCAGGTCGGCCATCCGCTGGATATCTATCACCGCCCGGCCAGCACCTTCGTTGCCTCCTTCATCGGCTCGCCTGCCATGAACCTGTTCAACACGAGGGTGGAGGTAGAATCCCCCGCCGTGATGCTGCACGGCACGCCCGTAAAGCTCTTCCCCGAAACCGCGCTGGAACTGCGCGGCCGCGACGTGACCGTCGGCATCCGCCCGGAACAGTGCGTGGTCAGCACGGATGGCGCCGGCGTGCCGGCAGTCGTGGATTTCGTCGAAGAACTTGGCTCGGGCCGCATCGTCCATGCCGATATCGCCGGCGAGACCTTCTCCGCTGCCATCGGTGAGGACCTTTCGGTAAAACCCGGCCAGCGCATCCACCTCGATCTCCCCGCCGCCCACCTTCATTTCTTCGATCCGGCCACGGGAAAACGGATCGAAACCGAGGGCGCCGTCGAAACCACCCGCATCGGCAACGAGAAACTGCTGGCGGTTTAGGCCCGCGTAAGATGCCTCCGGTGCGGTTTCGGATATAGTCCACCCGCACCGGCTCCGGAAGCATGGTGTCGAATGACTGATCAAGTCGGATAAATCACATCAGAAAACCTATTTAATATATTGAATATTATATATTTCTTTATGGAAATTTGACAGCGAAAGCATCCACCGTCAACTGTGTTGCCGCGGCCACTGCGCCGTTGCACTTCAAAGATGGCCGAGCGGCTACCGCCACGGGATCATCGCCAGATGCAGAATTTCAGCAAAAATCTTTCGGTTCCGAAATCATAATCGGAATAGTCTTTGCCGCGCCAATCCCCCGGCGGGGATATCGTCGCGACGAGCAAAGGCCTGCCTGCGGCTGAGCCCTCCGCAACGCGCCGCGCAAGCCAGAACATCGACGAAAGTGAAGCCCAATGGCAAATGATCGCAAACTGCATCTCGGCGCCTTCATGCGGCCCGTCAGTCTCCACACGGGCGCATGGCGTTATCCGGGCGCCTTCCCGGATGCGAATTTCAATTTCGCCCATCTGGCGCGCTTCGCGCAACAGCTCGAGGCCGCGAAGTTCGATGCATTCTTCATGGCCGATCATCTGGCGGTGCTGAACATGCCCACCGAGGCGCTGCGCCGCAGCCACACCGTCACCTCCTTCGAGCCCTTCACCCTGCTTTCGGCGCTCGCCGCCGTCACCTCCCGCATCGGGCTGGTCGCCACCGCCTCCACCACCTTCGATGAGCCATATCACGTCGCCCGGCGTTTCGCCTCGCTCGATCACCTCAGCAACGGTCGCGCCGGCTGGAACATCGTCACCACGTCAAATCCCGACGCGGCCCGGAACTTCGGCCGCGAGGAACAGCCGGATCATGCCGAGCGCTATGGCCGCGCGCGGGAATTTTACGATGTCGTCACCGGTCTCTGGGATTCCTTTTCCGACGACGCTTTTATCCGGCATGTCGATAGCGGGCTGTTCTTCGATCCCGAAAAGATGCATGTGCTGGACCACAAGGGACCTGAATTTTCCGTGCGCGGGCCGCTCAATATCGCGCGTCCAGTGCAGGGTTGGCCCGTCATCGTGCAGGCCGGAGCTTCCGAGCCGGGACGCCAGCTTGCCGCCGAGACGGCAGAGGTGGTTTTTGCCGCAACACCCACGCTTGCGGCGGGCAAGGCTTTTTATAAGGACGTCAAGGACAGGACCGTCGCCGCTGGCCGTTCACGCGACGGAATTGTCATCCTGCCGGGCGCTTTCGTTCTCGTCGGCGACAGCGTCGAAGAGGCGAAGGCCAAACGCGCCCGGCTCGACAGTCTCGTCCATTATGACAGCGCAATCGCCTCGCTTTCGATTGCGCTCGGCCACGATGTTTCCGGCTTCGATCCTGATAGCCCCCTACCTGATATTCCGGAAACCAACGCCAGCAAATCCAGCCGTGAAAGGGTGATCGAGCTTGCCCGAAGCGAGGGCCTGACGGTGCGCCAGCTTGCCCAGCGGCTGGGCGGTTATGCGGGTCTTGCCTTCGTCGGTACGCCAAAGACCATCGCCGACGAGATGGAGCAATGGCTCCATGAAGAGGGTTCGGACGGTTTCAATGTCACCTTCCCTTTCCTGCCTGCCGGCCTCGACGACTTCACGACGAAGGTAGTGCCGGAACTGCAAAGGCGCGGGCTGTTCCGCAGGGACTATGAGGGGCCGACATTGCGCGACCATCTTGGCCTGCAACGACCAGCCAATCGTTTTTTCACCTGAATAAAGCGCCGTCGCGCCGATTGCGCTCCCGGTAGGGAGATTTTTCGCGCCACAGCTCTCCAGTCTCAAGAACGAGGTACTGACCGCCCTGCACAATGCCCACTCACCCCTTCACACCCGACGAAATCATGATCGCCTCCGTCACGCGCCGCTGGAAGATGACATAGGCGATGATGACCGGCAGGGCCGCCAGCATGGCGACGGCCATCAGCCGCGCATAGGCGACGCCGAAAGCGTCGTTGACCTGGGTGATCCCGACCGGGATCGTCATCATGTTTTCGGAAGTGACCACGAGGAAAGGCCAGAAGAAGGCGTTCCATACCGTAATGAAGGTCACGATCGCCATGGCGGTCGTGATGCCCCAGTTGAGCGGCAGATAGACCCGGAACAGGATCGTGTATTCACCGCCGCCATCCAGCACCACCGCTTCGCGCATCTCCTTCGGCACGCTGTCGAAAAACTGCTTGTAGACGATGATGACGATGGGCGTGATCAACTGCGGCAGGATGATGCCCGCCCAGGTGTTGATGAGGTTGAGGTTCTTCATCAGTATGAACTGGGTGACGACCAGTGTTTGCGCCGGCACCATGAAGCTCGCCAGCACGATGCCATAAAGCAGCCGCCTGCCCGGAAAGCGTATCTGCGACAGCGCATAGGCGCAGAGCATGGAAATGAACAGCACCGAGATCGTGACGATGACGGCGACGCCGATGGAGTTCACATACCAGGTCATCAGCCGGGTATTGAATATCGCATTGAAATAAGCGCCGAGGCGAAACTCGTCCGGCAAAAGCGACATGTTGCCGGCAACGTTCTCATCGGCGCGAAGCGAGGTGACGAAGCTCCAGTAGAGCGGAAAAATCCAGACGAGGGCAGCCGAAAAAGTCAGCAGCGTCAGAACGAGGTTCTCGAATTTTCTCATCGGGCTCATGAATTCCTCCGGATGCGCAGCAGCTGGAACTGGAAAACGGAAACGATGACGATCAGCAGGAAAAGCACCGTCGCGACGGCAGACGCATAACCGCCATTGTTCATCTGGAAGGCCTCGCGATAGACCTTGAGAAGCAGAACGAAGCTGGAATTGAACGGCCCGCCGCCGCTTAAGAGATAGATCTGGTCGAATATCTTCAGTTGCAGGATCAGTTGCAGCGTCAGCACCAGCGCCGTCACCGGCCACAGAAGCGGCCAGGTGACGCGCCGGAAGCGCTGCCAGGTCGTCGCGCCATCCAGAGCCGCCGCCTCATAAAGCTCGGCCGGTATATTCCGCAACCCGGCGATGAAGAGCAGCACATTGAAGCCGTTCGTCCACCAGATGGTGACGACGGCGACCATCGGCATGACCCAGTAGGGGTTCTTGAAAACGGCGACGGGTTTGCCCGCCAGCAGCGATATGACCGGCTGGAGAATGCCGAACTGCAAATCGAGCATCCACGCCCAGATTTCGGTGACGACCGAAACCGGCAGCACATAGGGCAGGAAAAACAGGCTCATCGCAATCGTCTGCTTCACGCCCGAGAGGCGGCTGATGGCGAGAGCGATCATCAGGGCGATGACGGTCGTGGGCACGACGGTCAGAAGCACGAAATAGCCGTTGTTCTTGAGCGAGGTGACGAACAGGCGGTCGCCCAGCAGTTTCGCGTAATTCTCCAGGCCGACCCAGTTTCCCTCACCGATCAGCGGCGCATCGGTGAAGCTCATGCGCACCATCTCTATCAGCGGATAAAGAAAGAAGGTGGTGAAGACCAGAACGAACGGCGTCACCATCGACAGCGCGATCAGCGATTTCTTGCGCCGGTTTTCAATCATTGCCATGGAACGTCTCCGGAAGCTTGCGCATTGCAGCCTGCCCTGCGGCCTCAAACCGGAGGGCAGGCTGTCGATTACCTGAGCTTGCCCTGCAGCTCATCCTTGATCTGCTCCACGGCGTCGGTGCTGCTCATGAAGCCCTGAATGGCAGGGGCGATGACGTTGAGAGCGGCGTCGTAGGCGGGCGAAGCGACCCCGGTTATGGTGGTCTTCGGATCGAACACCGCCGCGTCCGCCAGCGAGGCATAGGTGGCATTCGGCTGCATCGCCTTGTATTCGCTGCTTTCGGTGATGGACTTGTAAGCGGGAATATGCCCGGCATCGGCCCAGCTGATGGCGTGTTTTTCCATCCAGCCGATCACCTTCATTACCGCAGCGCGTTTTTCGCCGGAGACCGTTTTATCGCCTTCATTCGGAATGGCGAAAGCATGGGAATCCGCCCAGGTGGCGCGCTTGCCCATCAGGGGCGGCACTTCCACCGCACTCCATTTGAAGCCGAGCTTGCCGTTCTTTTCCAGATCCTTGTAGGTCGGAACTTCCCAGACGCCGTTCAGCTGGAACGCGGATTTGCCGGCGGAAAACAGCGCCACCGAGGCTTCATATTCCGCCTGTTCCGGGGCCCAGCCGTTTTCCCGCCATCTGGACATGGTCTCGATGGCCTTTGCCGCCTTTTCGGCATTGTCGCCGGCGAGAACCTCCTTTTCAGTGACGAGTTCGCCGCCCTGTTGCGACAGCAGCGTATAAAAGACGCGCCACACCCCGCCTTCGCCACCCGATTGATAGGTGATCGGCGTCTGAACGCCATTGTCCTTCGCCCAGGCCAGCGCCTTCTCGAAATCCTCGATCGTCTTGATGCCGGTCAGCTTGCCCTCGGCGTCGAGATAGGGCGAGCCTTTGAGAAGATCGGCGTTGTAATAAAGGACAAGCGCGTGGATATCGAAGGGCACGGCGTAGAGTTTGCCGTTCTGGGTGGCCGCATCCACGGGTGCGCTGAAGAAGTCTCCAGCCTTCAGCCCCGCATCCTCGAGATCCTTTTCGGTGATTTCGCTCAGCACTTTTTCTTCAAGGCCGAGCGGCGCGCGTGACAGGTGATAGGTCATGATATCCGGCCCCTCACCCACCGCGGAGGCCGTGCGCACCTTGGTATAAAAGGGCACGCCCCATTCGAGCGTCGTTCCCTTGATCTGGATGTCGGGGTGTTCCTTGTTGAAGGCATCGATCAATGCCTTCATGCGCACGCCGTCACCGCCCGACAGAAAGTCCCACCAGACGATATCCTGCTTCGCGAGAGCCGGCAGGGCGCTGAGACCCAGAGCCGCACCAACAAGCAATGTCTTGATCAGTCGCATCGTTCACTCCTCCCGTTTGATAGAACATCCCGTTGTGGGATGGTTTGCTGTTTCGAAAGACGCCTCCTCGCGCCTATCGCAACCGTCTGCCGTCATCGTCGAAGACAAGGACATGGTCGGGCGAGGCGGTAAGCGATACCGACCGGCCATCCAGCCTTTCCCGCGTGCCCTGCCGCTGCACGATGATTTCTTTCCCGGCTCCGGTGCGGGTATAGAGGTAGGAAAGATCGCCAAGCTCTTCCGCGACCTCGACGACGACCGGCAGGGCGCCCTGTTCCGTAATCGTCAGATGCTCCGGCCGAATTCCGATCTCGACCCGTTGGCCGGGGGAAACGGACTGGGCAAGCCGGGCCCTGAAATGCCCTGCCCCGCCCTCGGGCGCGAGCGTCACGATGCCATCCGCCTGGGAGACGATATCGGCCCGCAGGAAGTTCATCGCCGGCGATCCGATAAAACCGGCCACGAAGCGGTTGTCCGGATCGTCATAAAGGGTGAGCGGCGCCCCCGCCTGCTGCACGATGCCGCCCTTCAGCACGAAAATCCTGTCCGCAAGCGTCATGGCTTCCACCTGGTCATGCGTGACATAGATCATCGTCGCGCCCAGCTTGCGATGAAGCCGGGTCAGTTCCAGCCTCATCTGCACCCGCAGTTCGGCGTCCAGATTGGACAGCGGCTCATCGAACAGGAAGACCTTCGGCTGCCGCACGATGGCGCGGCCGATGGCCACGCGCTGCCTCTGGCCGCCGGAAAGCTGCGAGGGCCGTTTGTGCAGATGCTCCTCAAGCTGGAGGATGCGCGCGGCCTCGCCCACCCTCTCCGTCACTTCCGCCTTCGGTCGGCGGGCAAGACGCAGGCTGAACGCCATGTTCTCGAACACCGTCAGATGCGGATAGAGCGCATAGTTCTGGAACACCATCGCAACCCCGCGATCCGCCGGTTCGACCGCGGTGACATCACGCTCATCGATGGCGATGCGCCCGCCGCTGGTTTCCTCAAGGCCGGCGATCATGCGCAACAGGGTGGATTTTCCGCAGCCGGAAGGCCCCACGAAGACCGCGAAGCTGCCGGCTGGAATTTCCATCGAAACATCCCGGATCGCCGCGAAGGATCCGAAGGACTTGGCGACATTGTTGAGACGGACACCCATGGCCGCCTCACTGAACCTTCAGCCGCAGCACATGATAGGACAGCGCCGGCACCGAACCCTTCAGCGCCCCGTCCTCCACGGCGATGCCGCTGCCCGGCACAGGCACGACGCGATCCGGCTGATCCGGCCCGTTGCCGAGGCGCAGATCATATCCCGCCATGGCAAGATGCAGGCTGAGAGTGGCGGATGAATAGCCGGTGAGGCTGACATCGATATCCGCCGCTTCTGTCAGATGGCGATTGAGCACGAACAGCGTCACGACGCCTTCCGCTTCGTCATAAACACCCGCAACATCCAGATATTTGACGTCGTCGGCCGCGTTGCAATCGTAAGTCGGGCAATCGACGGCGACATTCAGCGCGACGCCACGGCCATAAAGCGAGGCGAACTGATAGGGATAATAGATCGTCTGCCGCCATGCAGGCCCGTTCTTTTCCGCCCGGATGGGGGCGATGACATTGACGAGCTGGGCGATGCAGGCGATGCGCACGCGGTCCGAACGGCGGATGAACTCATTGAGCAGGCCGGCGACAAAAAGCGCATCTTCGAAGTTGTATGTCTCTTCCAGAAGTGCAGGCGCTTCCGGCCAGTCCCAGCTCTTGATGCGTTTGCCGTCTTCTTCGCGGATGTGATACCAGACGTTCCATTCGTCGAAGCAGATGGAAACCTCGTTTTTGGCGCGCTTCTTGGCCTTCACGTAATCGATGACACCGGCAATCGTCTGGATATAGCGCCCGGTTTCCTCGATCTTGCCGAAATAATTCAGCGTGTCGCGGCTGTTATTGCCGAAATATTTGTGCAGCGAGATGTGGTCGACATTCTCATAGCACTCCTCCAGCACCTCGCGCTCCCATTCGGGATAGGTCGGCATGCCGTCATTGGAGCTGCCGCAGACAATCGCCTCAATCGTCGGATCGAAACCCTTGAAGGCCTTGGCGGTTTCATTGGCCAGCCGGCCATATTCCACCGCCGTCTTGTGACCGATCTGCCAGGGACCGTCCATTTCGTTGCCGAGGCACCACATTTTCACGCCGTGGGGCTTTTCCGCGCCGTGGCTGCGGCGCAGATCGCTGAGCGTGGTGCCGCCCGGAAAATTCACATATTCGAGGAAATTGCGGGCATCATCCAGACCACGGGAACCGAGATTGACGGCGAGCATCATCTCGATGCCGGCCATCTGCGCCCAGTCGGCGAATTCGTTGATGCCGATCTGGTTGGTTTCCCTGGAGCGCCATGCGAGATCGAGACGAATGGGGCGCTGGTCGCGCGGCCCAATGCCGTCTTCCCAGCGATAGGCGGAAACGAAGTTGCCGCCGGGATAACGGATGGCCGGAATTTTCAGGTCTTGCACGAATTTCAGAACGTCCCTGCGAAAGCCGTTCGCGTCCGCCTGCGGATGGCCCGGCTCATAGATCCCGCCATAGATGGCACGCCCCATATGTTCGATGAAGGCGGAATAAAGACGATCGTCGATACGCCCAATCCGGAAGTCCCGGTGGACTGAAACCCGCGCTTTCATAAGGCTCTCCTCCCTGCGCATTTATATCTTAAAATATGATATGAACCATATTTGATAATATAGTTGCCGAGGGAATCCGCGCCTGTCAACCGCGAAAATCATACTTTTGAAAATTGGCTGGATCAGCCTGCGGTGCGCAGGCGCAGAACGATGTCCTGATCGTAATTCCCGAAGCCGCGGCCAAAGATATTCAGCCCGCCCGGATGTTTTGCATCGGCCTTGACCTCGATGCGCAGGCGGATGGAACGGTGGCTGGTCAGATCGATATCCGCCAGCGTCACATCCGAAATCCGGGTTCCGTCGACATAGGTTCCCTGCGCGGTGATGCGCCAGGTCTTGAGCATGCCATATTGGGAACCGGAGAGCTTCCACCAGTCCGGCGTAAACGCACCGCGCTTGTCGCCGAAGTCGCCGGGCGAGGTCCAGACGCCGATTTCCCGGCCGTTGACGGATAGCGTAATATCGGACGGCCAGTTGCTGTGCGTTCCCGGCACTTCAGAGCTGACCTCCATCGAAAACTCGATTTCTTCGACTTCCCGGCCTTGAATCTTGGCATTGTTGGGAAATTGATATTCCACGAAGCCGGAGGTCAACCATAGCAGCGCCGCCTTCATGCGGTCCGGATCCATGAATGTATCGGGCACATCGAGAAGGCCGATGATGCCCTCCGGCGAGCAAATGCCGCAGGGCGCGGTTACCGAACTTTGGGTGTAGAGACCGAGCGGCATAGCGACCGCGATGTAATTTGATGCGGCCGGCGCCTCGGGTTTTCGGAAGGAAACAATCAGTTCGTCACAGGTGGCGAAACAGATTTTCTGGTTGCCCTTGCGCGCCTTGCGCGTTTCGGTTCGCAGCAGCCCCGCTTCCTCGAGAACGGCCACGCCGGCGGAAACGGTGGACTGGGGAAGCTCCAGTCTCTGCGCAATTTCGTTGACGTTGAGGCCGCTCGCCTCATGCAGTAACTTCAATATCTGCACGCGGATCAGCGACGCCGCCGCTTTCAGGACATCGAATTCTTTTTCAGCATCAACGAGGAGGAAATTGGGCGCCATATTCTAATCTTCAGATTTATCGATCCAGATCAGAATTTCTGGCTTAAATGCCATGCACTTGTCCAGTGTTGTTTGTCATGCGGACGCCTTTGAAAGGCGTGAAGCGCCATCCACCCCCGTCACTTCACAAAAAAGAGCACCGCCACACGGTCTCGATACCGCGCGGCGGTGCCCGGTTCGTCGTCAGCCGCGCTTGCGCAGGGTCCGCGTGCCGGTGTCGACGAGGTTTTGCGCCGCTTCATCCACGCTGGCGCGGCCGAAGGCGAGCGAATCGGCGATGGGGCGCATCACGCCGCGGTCGAACTCGTTGGCGCCGATCGGCGCGGGTTCCGGATAGGTATCGAGCTTGCCCGACAGGCTTTCGATATAATCAACCGTCTTGCGCTCGGTCTCGTTAAGGCTCGGCAGCAATGCTTCCCGCACGACCTTGGCGGGCGGCACGCCACGCTCGACGCCGAGCACCTTGCCTGCTTCCAGATCGTTGACGAAGAAGTTGATGAATTTCGCCGCCGCTTCCGCATTGGTCGAGGTGGACGAAATGGACCAGATGAGGCCCGGCCGGTAATAATGCCCGGTCGGCTTGCCCGGCCCCTCACCCGGCAGCATGCCGATGGACAGCGTTTGTTTATTCAGCTTCTGATAACCGACAAGCTGGTTGGAATAGGCAAAGCCGATAGCCGAATTGCCGAGCGTCAGGGCGTTGGATTCGATGGTATTGTCGTCACGCGTCTGGATATCGGCGGAAACGCAGAGCTTGTTCTCGCGCAGATCCTCCCAATAGGCGAACCATTCCTTCGCATCTTCCTTGTTGAAGCCGATGGTGCCGTCCTGAAACAGCAGCTTGCCGCGCTGGCGCAGCCAGACATCGAAAACATAATGATAACGCGCGCCATAGGGCACCGCCCAGTAGTTCCGTTTTGCCGGACCGTTCTTCTTGAAATCGCGCGCCAGTTCAGAGAGCGCCTTCCAGGTAATCTGGTCCTGCGGCACGGAAACGCCGGCTTCCTTCAGCGTGTCGGCATCATACATCATGCAGAAGGAATTCAGCCCGAGGCCGACGCCGTAAAGCTTGCCGTCGATGCGGCAGAGATCGACCTCGCTTTTGCCGAAGGTGGAAAGATCGAGCGACTTGCCGACGAACTGGTCCAGCTCCATGCAGGCGCCACGGCCGGAATAATCGGCGATGGTGGAAGGTTCAAGCTGGAAGATATCGGCGACGTTGCGCCCCGCCATCGATGTCGCAAGCTTGGTCCAGTAATCGGAACCGGCGATCATTTCGCCGCTGATCTCCGTCTGCGGGTTAGCCTTCTGGTAAAGGGCGATCACGTCGTTGGTGCGCTTGCTACGGTCGGCCGATCCCCACCATACGCAGCGAAGCCGGGTCTCAGCCGCGGCCGCGCGAAAACCACCCGCCGCCACGCCGAGACCGGTCAGCGCCGCCGTCACCAAAAATCCACGTCTGTCGATAGTTTGCATCTGCTCCTCCCGCGTTTTGCAAATTTTTCACTGACTACTAAAATTCTTGCAAATTTTCCTTGTTTGCAATATTTGCATCATATCAGAATTTTTTGCAAGCGCAGGAGACGATATGAACGATACGCCCGACATCAGCCGCCCGCGCCAGTCGGATATCGCCCAGCGCGCCGGCGTTTCCATCAGCACCGTCTCGCGCGTTCTTGCGGGAGAAAAAGGTATCAGCGCGTCGATCCAGACCAAGGTTCTGGGGGTGGCCGCGGAGCTCGGTTATCCGTTGCGACCGGTCGCGAACCAGACCGGCGGCGTGCCGCTGGAGGGCAAGAAAATCCTCGCACTCATGTCCGCCGAAAGGGCGACCGGCGATATCGGCGCTTTTTATCACGATATTTTCGACATGCTGCGCAGCCTTGCCCAGACCGACGGTTTCGAACTCGACATCCGGCTTTTGCACCAGAAACAGGTGGATGACGCGCTGACCCAGCGGGTCTGCGAGGTGGACGGCCTTCTCGCCATCGGCCTCGATCCCGAGGATGAAATCATCCACCGCATCACGCAGGGTGTGCTGCAACCGGTTCTGGTCAACAGCGCCGATCCTTCGATGATGCTGGATTGCGTCTCCCCTTCCAATTTTTACGGCGGCGCGCTGGCGGCGCGGCGGCTGCTGGAACTCGGCCACCGCAAGGTCGCCTATATCGGCCCGCATCATCGCCACACCATAAGGGAGCGTATGCGGGGTTTCCGCCACACGATCCTCGAGGAAGAGGGAACGACCTATGAGGAGTTTCTGCTTTCGACGGCGGATAGCGGCTTCGGACAGGCGGGCGATGCCGTTCGCCAGCTATTGGCCAAAAACCCCGAACTCACCGGCATTTTCTGCATGAATGACGCGATTGCGCTCGGCGCGCTGGGGGCGGCGCAGGAACTTGGCCTCGCAGTGCCGGACGATCTTTCCATTATCGGCTTCGACGACCTGCCCTTTGCCGAACTCTCCACCCCCCGTCTCAGCACGATCCGCGTCGACCGTCGCGAAATCGCCCGCGAGGCGGTGGAACTGATGCGCCGCCGGCTGACGGAACCCTCCGCCAATGCCCGCCAGGTACAACTTGGCGTGCAGCTGGTGGAAGGGCAGACGGCCGGCAAGGCGAAAAAGACGGGAAAGGCGGCACGCGATGCATGACACCATGAATAAGCCCACCATGGCCAGATTCAATCCGCTGCACGGCAATCCGCTCAAAAGTCGCGCCGATGTCCGACGAGCGCTGGATGACAGTTTTGCGCCGCTTCTTGCCCATTTTTCGCCGGGCGGCGCAAGAGTGACGCTCAGCGGCGCCGCCGCGCATTTCGACCGGGCGGCGGCCGATCTGGAAGGTTTTGCCCGGCCGCTCTGGGGCATCGCACCGCTTGCGCTGAGCGGCGATCATTTCGACCACTGGCCGCTTCTGGCGCGGGGAATAGCCAACGGCACCGACCCTTCCCATCCCGAATATTGGGGCGACGTGCGCCAAAGGGATCAGCGGCTGGTGGAGCTTGCCGCGCTTGGTTTTGCGCTGCGGCTTGCGCCGCAGCACCTGTGGGAACCGCTCTCCGACGCGCAGAAAGACAATGTGCGCCGCTATCTGCTGACGGCGCGCGAGCGCAATTACGCCGACAATAACTGGAAGTTTTTCCGGGTGATGGTCGATATGGCGCTGGATCATCTTGGCATCGATTTCGACCGCAGCCTGACAGAAACATTCCAGAAGGAACTGGATGAATTCTATATCGCCGACGGCTGGTATCGCGATGGCAATTACCGCCGCATCGACCATTACATCGCCTTTGCCATGCATTTTTACGGCCTGATCTACGCGAAACTCAGCAAGCCTGACGATGCCTACGCCGCACGCTACCGGGAACGGGCGCGCCTCTTTGCCGGCGATTTCGCCAGCTGGTTCGATGAGGATGGCGGCACGCTCGCCTTCGGCCGCTCAATGACCTACCGCTTCGCCTGCGGCGGCTTCTGGGCCGGTCTCGCTTTTGCCGATGAGGAGGCGCTGCCCTGGGGCGAGATCAAGGGGCTTTATCTGCAACATCTGCGCTGGTGGGCGAAAAACCCGATTGCCGACCGCGACGGCGTGCTTTCCATTGGCTACGCCTATCCGCAGCTCACCATGTCGGAAAGCTATAATTCAGCGGGCTCGCCCTATTGGGCCTTCAAGGCCTTCCTGCCGCTCGCCCTGCCGGAAAGCCATCCCTTCTGGCAGGCAGAGGAAAAGCAGCCCGAAACATCCGCAAAACCAAAGCCACTCATTCATCCCGGCATGGTGATGATGCGGACCAGCGGCAACATCACGGCGCTTTGCAGCGGGCAGGAAAACCTCTCCATGCGCGGCGGACCGGAGAAATATGCCAAATTCGCCTATTCCTCCCGTTACGGTTTCGGCGTCGAAGTGGATGAGCGCGGTTTCAGGACCAACGGTTTCGACAATATGCTGGCCTTCTCCGAAGATGGCCTGCATTACCGCGTGCGCGAAACCAACGAGAAGGTTCTGCTGGCCGGGGAAAGCCTGCGGGCGACATGGAAGCCGTTCCCGGATGTGGCGGTTGAAACGACGCTGGTTGCGGCTGGCGGCTGGCATATCAGGCTGCACCGGATCACCTCTGCCCGCGCCCTTTCGGTGACGGAAGGCGGCTTCGCGATCAACCGCAACGACGGCGACCGCGATGCCGTGCGCGAAGAGACCGGCCGGGCGACCGCCGATTGCGGCACAGACATATCCGCCATCGTCGATCTCGGTTCGAGCGTTACCCGCCACGGCGTGGCACTGAAGGCGCTGCCCAACACCAATCTCATCAACGCCAAGACCACGGTGCCGCAACTGCGGGGCGAGATTCCGGCGGGCGAAACCCTGCTTGCCTGCGCGGTCTTTGCCGGGGTGACCGGGCCAGAAAGCGAAACAGCGCTGGCGACAGTTCCGGCACTTCCGGATATGGAGGCGCTCGACCGCCTGTTTACGGAACGGGGCGTTCCGGTCAGCAGCATGGCGGCAACGGGAGAGCCGCAATGACGAGCCCGCTTCCGCGTCTCAGTCTTGCCATGGACCCGGAGCGAACCCAGCATGTGCTGACACCGCAGGCGCTCGAAAGGCTGTCACAGAGCGTCGATATTCTCGACACGGGGCGGATCTGCGATTTCCACGCCGCTTCCGTGAAGGAGCAGCTGGCGAGGACGGATATTCTTCTGACCGGCTGGGGCTGTCCGGATATCGGCGCGCGGGAGCTGGCGCTGATGCCGCGCCTCAGGCTGATTTCCCATGCCGCCGGCACGGTCAAATATTTCCTGTCGCAAGCGGTGTTCGATCGTGGCGTTACCGTGTGCAGCGCGGCGGAGGCGAATGCACAGCCGGTCGCCGAATTTTCTCTGGCGATGATCCTGCTCGCCGGCAAGCGCACCTTCCGCTTCCGACGCCTTTATCTGGAGCATCGCGACCGCGCCCCTGTCGAGCTGTTACAGGCGCAGGCCATCGGCAATCTCGGCCTGACGGTCGGCATCGTCGGCGCATCGCGCATCGGACGTCGCGTCATCAATCTGTTGCAGCCCTTCGATCTCAACCTCATCCTTTTCGATCCGCTTCTAAGCGCTGCGGAGGCGGAAAAGCTCGGCGTGCAGCTTGTGTCGCTCGAGGAGCTGATGGCGGTGAGCGATGTCATTTCGCTGCATGCACCCTCCCTGCCGCAGACGCGGCATATGATCGGTGCGGCAGCGCTTGCCCGCATGAAGGACGGCGCGACCCTGATCAATACGGCGCGCGGCGCACTGGTGGATGAAAACGCGCTTCTGGCCGAACTGAAAACCGGACGCATCGAAGCCGTCATCGACGTGACCGACCCGGAAGTGCCGCCGCCGGATTCACCCTTTTACAGCCTGCCGAACGTGTTCCTGACACCGCATATCGCCGGCGCCACCGGGCTTGAACGCGCAAGGCTCGGCGACATGGCGATTGCCGAAATCGAACGCTTCTGCCGCGCGGCACCCTTGCAACAGCAGGTGCGGCCGGAACATCTGGAACTGATCGCATGAGATTTTTCGAGCCGGGCCTCTGCTCCGTCACCTTCCGCTCCCTGTCGCCACAAGCCGTCATCGAGCTTGCCGCCGCAAACGGCATCAGGTCCATCGAATGGGGCGCGGATATCCATGTACCGCCCGGCGATCTCGAAAATGCAAGGGATGTTGCGGCGCGGACGGCGGAAGCCGGCCTCTCCGTCTCCTCCTACGGCTCCTATATCTTTGCGCCGGATTTTGCGCCGGAAGATGTGACCGCCGTGCTCGAAACCGCAAAGGCCCTCGGCACCGGCCATATCCGCATCTGGCCCGGCAGCCGCAGACGCCCATCTGCCGATTACTCCCCCGGAGAACGCCGCGCGGCAACGGAAGCGCTGGCGACAATCGCCCGCCGGGCGCACGACCATGGCATCACAATCGGCCTCGAATATCACCCCAACTCCCTGACGGACACCCTGCCCTCGGCCCTGCAACTCATGCAGGATTTGCCGATGCCCAACCTGTTTTTCTACTGGCAACCCGCCCCCGGCCTGCCCCTGGAAGACGCACTCGCGGAAATATCCGCACTCGGCCCACGCATCTGCCATCTCCACGTCTTCGCCTGGCTCGCCGACACCAGCCGCCTGCCGCTTCACGAACACGTGGATTATTGGCGGGCGTGCGTAAATGCATTGCCGGAGAGCGAATGGACGAAACCGGCCTATGCGATGCTGGAATTCGTCAGGGGCGATGACATCGGCCAGTTTGGGGAAGATGCGGCGACGCTAAGCAAGATACTCGCTGGCCACAGAGCGGCAGATTAGCGCACGATCAAAACCTCGCGCGCGACGTCATTCTCGACCCTGTGCCGGGGATCTAATCATGTTGAACAAAATCAACACGTTGCAGATCCTCGGGACAAGCACGAGGATGACGAACGCAAGCTTTGCGGACTTCGTTAGCAGCCCTATGGTAAGACAGCTCACCCACTCGTTCTCATATCCGCCGCCCATCCGCCCCGAACAGATGCGTCTTCGAAAGATCGAACGCAAAGGGAATGGTCTCGCCGATGCGGATATGGCGCTGGCCGTCCAGCAGCACGGTGGCGGGCTGGCCGTCGGGGGTCGCGGTGTAGACCACCGTTGAGCCGCCGAGATGTTCGACGAGCTGGATGGAGGCCTCACCCAGCGAGGCCGATTGCGCCTGCGGGTTCACATGTTCCGGGCGCACGCCGAAGGTGAGCGGTTCGTCCTGTTGCGCGGCGACCGGTTTTTCCAGCACGATGCGCTGGCCGGCCACTTCGATGGTGCGGTTGGAACTGTCGCCTGAAGCCACTTTCGCGGAGAGGAAATTCATCTTCGGCGAGCCGATGAAACCGGCGACGAACTGGTTGGAGGGGTTGTTGTAGAGATCGAGCGGGCGGCCGACCTGCATGATGCGGCCGTCGCGCAGCACGACGATCTTGTCGGCCATGGTCATGGCTTCCACCTGGTCGTGCGTCACATAGATCATGGTGCTGCCGAGCGTCTGGTGCAGCTTGGCGATTTCGACGCGCATCTGCACGCGCAGTTCCGCATCGAGGTTGGACAAGGGCTCGTCGAACAGGAAGATTTTCGGTTCGCGCACGATAGCGCGGCCGATGGCGACGCGCTGGCGCTGGCCGCCCGAAAGCGCCTTCGGCTTGCGCTGCAAAAGCGGGCCGATCTGCAGGATATCGGCGGCCTTCTGCACCCGCGCCTGGACTTCCGGTTTTTTGTAGCCTGCCGTTTCCAGACCGAAGGCAAGGTTCTTGTAGACGCTCATATGCGGATAAAGCGCATACGACTGGAAGACCATGGCGATGCCGCGCTTGGAGGCGGCGGTTTCGTTGACCCTTTCGCCATCGATACGCAGATCGCCTTCGGAGATTTCCTCAAGCCCCGCGATCATGCGCAGAAGCGTGGATTTTCCGCAGCCCGAGGGGCCGACGAAAACGGTGAACTCGCCCGGCTCGATCTTGAGATCGATGCCGTGAACGACCGGAAAAGCGCCGAACCGCTTGACGATTTTTTCGAGCGTAATGCTGCTTGCCATGCTTTTTCTCCCGACTGTCGCGCCGCATGCAGGGCGGCAGCGACAGTGTTGATTGTCTTAAAATGCGTTCCCGATGCGGGTTCTGTTCAGCGTTTCATTCCGGTAGTGGCGATGCCTTCGATCAGCAGCCGTTGGAAGAACAGGAAGAACAGGAAGACCGGCACCAACGACAGGTTGGACATGGCGAAAAGCGAGGTCCAGTCCGAGCTGCCGGTGGAATCCACGAAGGATCTGAGGCCGAGCTGCACGGTGTAGGTGTTGATGTCGTTCAGATAAATCAGCGGACCGAAGAAGTCGTCCCAGGTCCAGATGAAGGAAAAGATCGCGGCCGTCGCCAGAACCGGCAGCGACAGGGGCAACATGATCTTCCAGTAGATGCGGAAGGGCGAGCAGCCATCCATAACAGCCGCCTCGTCCAGTTCACGCGGGATACCGCGAAAGAACTGCACCATCAGGAAGATGAAGAAGGCGTCCGTCGCCAGATACTTCGGCACGATCAGCGGCAGCGAGGTGTTCACCCAGCCCATTTCCAGAAACAGGATATATTGCGGGATGAGCACGACGTGATAGGGCAGCATGAGCGTGCCGAGCATTAGCGCGAACCAGAAATTGCGCCCTCCGAAGCGAAGCCGGGCAAAAGCGAAGGCGGCGAGCGAGCAGCCGACCACGTTGCCTATGGTGGCGAGCACCGAGATGAAGAAGGAGTTCCAGAAGAACTGCCCGAAGCTCACCTGCAGCCCGGTCCAGCCGCGAATATATCCGCCGACATCCACCGCCGAGGGAATGAGCGAGGAAGAGCCGAACAGCTCGTCCTGCGGCCGGAAGGAACCCGAGATCATCCACAGGATCGGATAGAGCATCGCGAAGGATGCGATGATCAGCGCCGTGTGGAGCATCACCGATTTCAGCGGCGAACGTTGCGGGCCCTGGCCCGGCCGGGGGGCGGTAACAGCATCAGTCATCGTAGTGCACCCAGTATTTCGCGCTGAGGAACGAGAAGGCCGTGAACAGCGAGATGATGATCACCAAAATCCAGGCAAGCGCCGAGGCGTAACCCATGCGGAAGAAACCGAAGGCTTCCTGATAGAGGTAGAGCGTGTAGAACAGCGTCGAGTTGATCGGCCCGCCGGTGCCTTCGGAAATGATGAAGGCGGGCGTGAAGGCCTTGAAAGCGTCGATGGTCTGGATCACCGCGTTGAAGAAGATAACCGGCGTCAAAAGCGGCAGGGTAATGCGGAAGAACTGCCGCACCTTGCTTGCACCGTCGATTTCGGCGGCCTCATACATGTCCTGCGGGATTTGTCTCAGACCCGCGAGGAAGATGATCATCGGCGAACCGAACTGCCAGACGGACAGGATGACCAGCGTGTAGATCGAATAATCCGGATTGGAAATCCAGCTCGGCCCTTCGTAACCGAAGGCCTGCCAGAGGACCATGTTGACGAGACCGTCAGAGGCGAAAAGCTGACGCCAGAGCACGGCAATCGCGACGCTCGAACCGAGCAGCGACGGCAGGTAGAAGATCGCACGATAAAGCGTCAGCCCCTTGATGCCGCGGTTGAAGGCGAGCGCGACGAGCAGCGCGAAGATCAGCTTCAGCGGCACCGACAGCAGCACATAGGTAAAGGTTACCTGCATGGCTGCGGCGAATTTCGGATCGGCCGTGGCGATGCGCACATAGTTTGCCGCCCCCACCCAGTCCGGCGACTGCAACAGGTCGTAATTCGTGAAAGACAGGTAAAGCGACGCAAGCGCGGGACCGAGGGTGAGGCCGAAAAAGCCAATCAGCCAAGGCAGCAGAAACAGGTAGGCGTGAATGTTGCGGTCGAAAATCCGCTTCACGCCGCCCCGTTTCGGGAGAGCCGCGCCACGGCTCTCCCCCACAAGAGTTTCAGATCGAAAGGCCATAAACCATCACTTCCGTTTGATAACGGTTTCGGATTCCTTGACGAGGCGGTCACCGCCCTCTTCTGGCGTGATCTTGCCGAAGCCGATTTCCTCCGCCGTGCGTTTGAGGACGAAGGCGAATTCGCCCGCGCCCGGAGGCGGCGCCGGCGGCAGATCGCCGACGCCGGGGGTAATCTCGGCAATATAGTCCACCATCGTCTTGCTCACCTCGTCGAGCTTGCTGCTCAACTGGCTACGCATGGATTCCGAAGCCGGAACGCCGCGCTCGACGCCGAGAATATCGATGCCCTGCGGTTCAGCCACAAGGAAGTTGATGAAACCGACGGCCTGCTCGATGCCGGCGCTGCCATTTGCGACGCTGATGAGCATGGAGGGTTTCAGATAATGGCCGGAAGGGCCATCCTTGGTGCTCTTCGGATAGGAGCTTATGGCAAGCCTGGACTTGTTGAGCTTCTGATAACCGACGAACTGGTTGGAATGGGCGAATGCCGTTGCCGCCTTGCCCGTCGTCAAAGGGTTCGTTTCGATGTTAAGCTGGTCGAGCGCCTGCACATCGGCCGGCACACAGGCGCCGCTCTTGCGCAAATCCGCCCACAAAGTGAACCACTTGGTCGCATCGGCAGGATCGAAGCCGATGCCGCCATCCTGCGTGTAAAGCGACTTGCCGTTCTGGCGCAGCCAGTTTTCGAAGCTCGGCTCCACGCCGCTGGCGTCGGCCGTGGCGTAATAGCCGGGCTTCGGCTTGTTCTTGCTGAGCTTGGCGGCATTTTCGGCAAACTCCTCCCAGGTCTGGCCGATCGCCGGCGGCGTCGCACCGGATTTTTCCCAGGCCGCCTTGTCGAAGAAGACGGCGCTGGAATTGACGCCGAGATTGATGCCGTAAAGCTTGCCATCGACCCGGCCGGAATCGATGTTCATCTTGCCGAAATCCTCGATCTTCAGGCCCTTGCCGATATATTCATCGAGGGGTGCCAACGCGCCGCGACGGCCATATTCGAAGATGTAACGATAATCCATCTGAATCAGGTCAGGCGCGTTGCGGCCCGCCACCTGCGTGGCAAGGCGCGGCCAATAATCACTCCAGCCTGCGAATTCACCGGCAATATCGAGATCCGGCTTGACCTGCTTATAGGCTGCTATCGCCTTGTTGGTGCGGTCGGCGCGTTCCTGCGACCCCCACCACAACATGCGAAGGCGCGCGGCCTGGGCCTGCGCTGAACCACCTCCCAGTGTTGCGAGCGACAGGGCCGCAAGCCCCGCTGAAAGCACACCTCTCCTCTGAAGCATCACGGGCATTGGCAACTCCTCCCTATTGACTGCCAATTGATGATGAACGTAAACGACACTTGCCGTTTTATAACTAATTGGTTACATGGGAACACTGATCGCAAACATTGTCAAGCGGGTGCTGAAATGGAAGAAACGACAAAAAACCAGCCGTCCGATCCTGCTCCCGATGCGGCCATGGAGAAAACGCCGTCACCCAAGCGCAAACGCGCGACGACACAGGTGCGAAACCCGGAAAGAACGCGCGCCGCCATTCTCGAAGCCGCCCGCCGCGAGGTGGCCGCCAAGGGGCTGGCAGGGGCGCGAATCGATGTCGTCGCCCGGCGCGCCGGCACCAACAAGCGGATGATCTACCATTATTTCGGCGACAAGGATGCGCTTTATCTCGCCGTTCTGGAAGACGCGTACCGCCATATCCGCCATACCGAGAGACGGCTTGACCTGGCCCGCAAGGCCCCTTCGGAGGGCTTGCGGGAGCTTGCGCTATTCACCTGGCACTACTTCCTCGACCATCCCGAATTCCTGAGCATTCTCGCCACGGAAAACCTCAATAAAGCCCGCTATCTCAGGCAATCTCCGGCAATTACGGCGATGCATTCGAATTTCATTTCAGAGCTGGAAGACGTGCTGCGGCGCGGCAGCGACGCGGGCGAATTTCGTGACGGTCTCGATCCGATCGACGTCTATCTGACCATCGCTTCGCTCGGCGCCTTTTATCTTTCCAACCGGTTCACGCTGTCGACGATCTTCCAGCGCGACCTGACAGACCCCGCCGAGCTGGAACGCTGGGGCCAGCATATCGTCGACACCCTGCTTGCTGCAGTGCGGCCGGTCTGAGCCGGCCGAACTGAATTCCTCTTTAACAACAGCGACGACGCGCCATTCGCATCCGCGAAGCGCGTCGTTTTCTTTTGCGGCGCGGTGGAAACGCGAAAACCCAACCGTCGTCAGGTCACGAATTTTTCCTGTCAAAAACACCTTGACAGATCGCATCCTTCACGACCACAAATAACCAAATGGTTACAAATTGCCATGTTTGACGGAAGCGGCTTTCGGGAAGAAGCCGCCTTGGGAGGAAATTCATGAAACGTATCGGCGTCATCATGCACGGCATCACCGGCCGCATGGGTTACAACCAGCATCTCGTGCGCTCCGTTCTCGCCATTCGCGATCAGGGCGGCGTGGTTTTGAAGAACGGCGAAAGGGTCATGCTTGACCCCATTCTGGTCGGCCGCAACGGCGCAAAGATCGAGGCAATCGCCAAAAAGCACAATGTCGCGCGCTGGACGACCGATATCGATGCGGCGCTGGCGAACCCCGACGATACGCTGTTCTTCGATGCCGGCACGACGCAGATGCGAGGCAGCCTTTTGGAGAAAGCCATCAAGGCGGGCAAGAACGTTTATTGCGAAAAACCGATTTCCGACACGATGGAAGAGGCGCTGGCGATTGCGCGGCTCGCCGAAAGCGCCGGCATCAAACACGGCGTGGTGCAGGACAAGCTGTTCCTGCCCGGCCTTCGCAAGCTGGCGATGCTGCGCGACAGCGGCTTTTTCGGCAAAATCCTCTCGGTGCGCGGCGAGTTCGGTTACTGGGTTTTCGAAGGCGACTGGCAGCCGGCGCAGCGCCCTTCGTGGAATTACCGCCTGAAGGATGGCGGCGGCATCATTCTCGATATGCTGTGCCACTGGCGTTATGTACTCGACAACCTGTTCGGGCCGGTGAAATCCGTCAGCTGCCTCGGCGCGACCCATATTCCGGAACGTTTCGATGAGCAGGGCAAAGCCTATAAGGCGGATGCTGACGATGCCGCTTATGCCACCTTTGAGCTGGAAGGCGGCGTGATCGCCCACATCAACTCCTCATGGGCGGTGCGGGTGCGCCGCGACGACCTCGTGACCTTCCAGGTCGACGGCACGCATGGTTCGGCGGTGGCGGGCCTGACAAAATGCTTTACCCAGCACCGCACCAACACGCCGAAGCCGGTGTGGAACCCCGACCAGCCGCAGACCATCGATTTCTACAAGACCTGGCAGGAGGTGCCGGACAATGTCGTCTATGACAACGGCTTCAAGGCGCAGTGGGAAATGTTCGTGCGCCACCTCGTCGACAACGATCCGTGGCCCTATGGCCTCATGGAAGGCGTGAAAGGCGTGCAGCTAGCCGAGCTTGGACTGAAATCCTGGAAGGAACGCCGCTGGCTCGACGTTCCCGCTATTTCGTAAGGAGGCGATGGTGAGCGAACTCAAGCTTCCGAAGGATGACCGCAGCATTGAGGTCTACAGACTATCAGGCACACCGGTCGCGGTTGAGAAACGAAGTGCGGCGGATTTCAACCGCGTCGCCTTCGCGGCCGCCCATGTGGTGGCCGATCCCCTTGCCGATAACGACCCATGGCTGACGCCCGCCATCGACTGGGACGCCACTTTACGTTTCCGTCACCGCCTGTGGGATCTCGGCCTCGGCGTCGCCGAGGCGATGGATACGGCGCAGCGCGGCATGGGGCTCGCGTGGCCGCAGGCGCAGGAACTGATTTCCCGTTCGCTGAAGGAGGCGGCCAGCCGCAAGGATGCGCTGATTGCCTGCGGCGTCGGAACAGATCATTTGAATGGCGGCGGCTACGACCTAAACCAGATTGTCGACTCTTACCTGGAACAGCTTGATTTTGTTCAGGGAGAAGGCGGACGCGTAATCCTGATGGCGAGCCGTGCTCTGGCCGCTGCCGCCCGCTCGCCGGATGATTATCTCAAGGCTTATGCCAGGGTTTTATCCCATGCCGACCAGAAAGTGGTGATCCACTGGCTGGGCGAAATGTTCGACCCGGCGCTTGAGGGTTATTGGGGGGCTGGCGACCATATGGCGGCGATGGAAACCTGCCTTACCATGATCGAGGAGAATGCCGACAAGATTGATGGCATCAAGATTTCGCTTCTCTCCAAGGAAAAGGAAATCGTCATGCGCCGCCGCCTGCCCGCAGGCGTGCGCATGTATACCGGTGACGATTTCAACTATGCCGAACTGATCGCCGGTGACGAGAAGGGCCATTCGGATGCGCTGCTCGGCATTTTCGACGCCATAGCGCCTACGGCTTCGAAAGCGCTGGCCTGCCTGAAGCGCGGGGCGGACAACGAGTTCTTCGATATTCTGGAGCCGACGGTGGCGCTGTCGCGCCATATCTTCAAGGCCCCGACCCGCTTCTACAAGACCGGCGTGGTGTTCCTCGCCTATCTCAACGGGTTGCAGGACCACTTCACCATGGTCGGCGGGCAGGAAAGCACCCGCTCCACGCAGCATTTCGCTGAGCTTTTCCGGCTGGCGGACAGGGCCAATGTGCTCGCCGAGCCGGATCTGGCGACGCAGCGCATGAAGGCGTTTCTGGCCGTCCGTGGCATCGGGTGAAGCAAAACAAGGGGAGATACCGAGATGAGCCTTGAAGGCCTTTCCATCAATTTCGCCACCGTGCGTCAGGGCGGAGACTTCGGCGCAATCGTCGATGCCTGCCTCGCGCACGGCATAACCGCCATCTCGCCCTGGCGTGAGCAGGTGCATGGCTTTGGCCTTGCTGAAGCCGCCCGCATTGTCGAGCATAACGGCCTGCGCCTCAGCGGCCATTGCCGGGGCGGCTTTTTCCCCGCGCCCAATGCCGAAGGGCGCCGCCTCGCCATCGAGGACAATAAACGCGCCGTCGATGAGGCTGCCGCCATGAAGGCCGATTGCCTTGTGCTGGTGGTGGGCGGCCTGCCCGCCGGCTCACGCGACCTGAAAGGCGCACGGCAGATGGTGGAGGACGGCATGGCCGAGCTTCTTCCCTATGCGCGGGCCGCCGGCGTGCCGCTCGCCATCGAGCCGCTGCACCCCTTTTATGCCGCCGACCGCGCCTGCTTCAACACGCTGAAACAATCGCTCGATCTCTGCGACAGGCTCGGGTCTGGAACCGGTGTCGCCATCGATGTCTACCACGTCTGGTGGGATCCGGAACTGGAAGAACAGGTGGCGCGCGCCGGCAGGAACGGGCAAATTCTCGCCCACCATATCTGCGACTGGCTGGTGCCGACCACCGATCCGCTCAACGATCGCGGCATGATGGGCGACGGCGTGATTGACCTCAAGGCATTTCGCGCCATGATCGAAGCCGCCGGCTTCCACGGCCCGCAGGAAGTGGAAATCTTTTCGCATCGCTGGCAGGCGCGCCCGATGGACGAAGTCCTCGCCACCGTGGTCGAGCGTTTCAAGACTGTTTGTTGATTATCCGGGAGAGAGACGATGCCTGAAAAGGTGAAACGCAAACGCTATGCGCTGGTCGGCACCGGCAATCGCGGCACCACCATGTGGGGCCGCGAATTGCTGGCCGGCTGGAGCGACTATGTCGAACTGGTCGGCATTTGCGACCTGAACCTGATGCGCGCCGAACGCGCCCGCGCCATGATGGGATCGAGCGCGCCGCTTTACGACGATTTCGACCGGATGATGGAGGAGCAGCGACCCGAGCTGGTGATCGTCTGCACACCTGATGACACACATGACGACATCATCATCCGGGCGCTCGAAGGCGGGGCCGATGTCATCAGCGAAAAGCCCATGACCACCACCCCGGAAAAGATCGACCGTATTCGCGCGGCGGAGGCCAAAAGCGGCCGCCGCGTCGACGTCTCCTTCAATTACCGTTTCTCTCCCACCGCTGCCCGCATCAAGGAGCTGATCGACGAAGGCGCCATCGGCACCGTCACCTCGGTCGATTTCCACTGGTATCTGGATAACCAGCACGGCGCAGATTATTTCCGCCGCTGGCACGCCTTCACCGAGCATTCCGGCAGCCTGTTCGTGCACAAGGCGACCCACCATTTCGATCTCTTGAACTGGTATCTCGATTCCGATCCCGTGGAGGTGAAGGGCTTCGGGCAATTGCTGCATTATGGCAAGAACGGCCCGTTCCGCGGAACGCGCTGTCGCACCTGTCCGCACAAAAGCGAGTGCGATTATTTCATGGATCTCGGGGCCGATCCTTTTCTCGATGCGCTTTATGAAGACCCTTCGACGGTGGACGGTTATGTGCGCGATGCCTGCGTCTTCCGCGAGGAGATCGACATTCCCGACACGATGAGCGCTTCGATCCGTTATGCGAGCGGCGTGCAGGTCTCCTATTCGCTCAACACCTATATGCCGATCGAGGGCCATCACATCGCCTTCAACGGCCATAAGGGCCGCATCGAGATGCGCCAGTATGAAAAGCAGCCCTGGACCGAACCACCCGCCGACGAAATCCTTGTCGTCAAAAGTTTCGGCGGCGGTGTCGAGCGCATATGGGTGCCACATGAGCCCGGCGGCCACTATGGCGGCGACAACCGCATGCGCGACATGATCTTCAAGCCTGGCTCCAACGACCGGCTGCGCCAGCGGGCGGGCTCACGCGCAGGCGCAATGTCCGTCCTGACAGGGGTGGCGGCGCTGAAAAGCGCCCGTGAAGGCGGCACGGCAGCGGTGAAATCGCTTCCGGTTTAACCGCCTTCGTCTGCGGCCCATCGACAACTGGGCCGCAGATGGCAATTGCCAAAAAAGAACGGACGATATTCCACAGATTACGCGCTTCTTCCATGCCGGTAAAATGGTCGCCGGGGGAAGAAAGAGTGAGTCATGTCCAGTTTTGAATCCTTCGTTCCGCTCATCATCATCGGCCTCAGCCTCGCCGTATTTTTCAAATGGGTGGGGCGAGATATGAACCGGGAAGAGAAAAAGCCGCGTTCCCGCCGCTGACGGCGGAAAAGCGCGCCCGCGCGGCGTGGAAACGGAACCCGCGCCTTTTCCCCTGCGTTTCCCCTTTAAAAGGAGGACGCGACATGACGAACAAAACGAAGCCGAAAACAGTTGACAAACGGCCTTCCAGCCCGAACGACATTCCTCCCGCCGGCCCGCACGCCAAACCGTCCCTCACCGACTATGACAAGACGCCGGGGGCAGGCAGCCTGCCCGATGACCGTGCGAAGGACGTGTCTCCCGGTGGAGGTTGATGCGCGCGAAACCAAAGGCCGCGCCAAACCGGGCGCACGTTTGGGTTGGCGGGAAATAGCACTGTGAACCAGATACTTAGCCAATGATCGGTCGCTCGCCAGTGCTTTTTCCTTCAATGCCCATTGCAAAATCAAAAATTGCGCCTATATTTTCTTCATCGACCATTGCTTGTGACGTCGTTCTGGAACAGACTGTTCCCCGTCGGATTTCCTCTCAAATAATCGATCTTATCCCGCAAGGTATCGCGGGAACCACAACGATTCTACGAAAGGAAATCGTTATGAACACTGGTACTGTAAAGTGGTTCAACGCCACCAAGGGCTTCGGCTTCATTCAGCCTGACAATGGCGGCACGGACGTTTTCGTTCACATCTCCGCTGTTGAGCGCGCTGGCATGCGTTCGCTGAACGACGGCCAGAAGATCAGCTACGAGATCGTCCAGGACCGTCGGTCCGGCAAAAGCTCGGCTGATAACCTTCAGGCAGCTTGATATTCATCATTTAACCCGCAGACCACGGATGTACTGGCTGCAGGTTAGAATGATTGTGAGAGGTCGGGTCAAAGCCCGGCCTTTTGTTTTTGGGCCAGGGAAAAAGCGCGTCCGCGAAGAAGCCTAAGCCGTGCGCCACCGCCGCAAGAGGGCAAAGAAGAAAATTCAGCGCGAAGGGCTGCTGCCTGCCCCCAAAAAGGTTACCCGCCCCCGACAGCCTTCCGATACCGCTCTTCCATAAAGGAGAATGCCATGGCCGCGTCAAAGGAAGCTTTTTTCAAACCCGGCAAACTATCCGCACAGGACAGGGCGTCATTGACGGATAACGCCGCAAAGCAGATCATAAACGCCGAGGCCGACCAGCGCGCCCGCAAAACGGAACGCCTTCGCCAGCTTCGCGAAGCACAGGAAGCGACGATTATCGCCGACGTGCCGGTTTCCGCAAAAAAACGATCCGGCAAGAACTGACTGGCCGGATTTCCAGCATCGCCCGCTCGAACGGGCCTTGAACGGATTGTCTCATAGCCGCTCGAGGCCGCACCAATCCAACAGGAGGAGGACACCATGGCCAAGGGTCAATTGCGCAGCAACAAGGAAATCCGCAAACCGAAGAAGGACAAGACGAAAGCGCCTGCCGCGCCGCCCACCGGTTCGCAGGTCAAATTCGCAAACGCCACGACAGCGGATAGCAAAAAGAAATAGGCGCCAAGCCGGCCGACAAGTCACGGCGAATAAAAGCATAGCCATCCATGCCGGACTTGTTTTGGCCACATTTCCCAATTAAACAGCTCTCATGGCAACTGCTGGTGAGCGCGAATGAAATCGACGTTCGCAGTTGTTTTAGTCGCTTCAGACTTTTGACCACGGATGTACTGGCACGGGTGTTGAGAGCGATATGAGGAAGGTCGGTGCAATATTGCCCCGGCCTTTTTTGTTGCCTGCGGGAGCGCGTGCTAAATTGCCCGCTCTACGAGACAGAATTAACTTGCCTATTCTCCTCAAAGGGCGCACGCTTCCCTATCGGTAATTAAAGGGCGTTGCCGCCGTAAGGCCTCTTGCAATCTTTGCCCTGTCCCGCCTGTTGACCAGGGGAACGATCTCCAAGCCACGCGACATGCATGACGGTACGGGCCGGAGACGGTTTGCCTGACGCTGTGCGCGTTTCGAGGCGTTGAAGCGTCCTCGCGCCACTTATGGGTGGCGACGCGACGCTCCAGCTTTTTTGCCCCCCACAGGAAAGGAGGACGTCATGTCTTCCGCATATGAAAATTGCATCATCACATCGCAGGACCTGAAAATGCTCCAGTCAGTGCTGGAAGGTCTCGGTTATGACAGCCACACCATGGATGACGAAGTCATTCTCTACAACAATGCCGCCCGCAAGGTGATCGAGCTCTTTCAGGATGGCTTGACCGACCCTGCCGATATTTCGGAGGAAATGCTGTTCCTGTTCGGCGTTCACAAACATGAACGCGTCAAACCGTGGAAACCGCTGCCGCGTTACGCCATTCAGGGCCTGCCGCCTCTTTACCGGTGATGGGGCTTGCCGCCCTTTTCGTGGCGGCCTTCAAAATCACCGATGAAAATAACGGCTTGGCAAAAGCCGTATATCAGGCAACACTGAAATTGAGCGTCCCGCGCGCGATCAGGCGCGTCCCGGGAAGCTTGGGTATGGAATGTGCACCCTGTGCGTTGCGGGACCATGACCGGTCTTCGCCAAGCTTGCGTTGTTTCCCATGCCGGTAAGTTTTGCGTCTGCGTGGAGGTGAGTATGACGTATGACTGGAGCGGCCGCAAAATGCGCCGCATGCGAGCGGCGAAACTGACGATCATCAGCCTCGTCGCGGCTTTCGTGCTGACTGCCCCGATTTTTGCCCATTATTGAGGTTTGCAGCCGCGAGGCAGGATCATACCGGCTGGCGGACTTCACTCGGCTTTCTCAACCGGTTCTTCAGCCATTTCTGAACGGGCTGATCGTAATGGACCGTCAGCCACCATGACAGGTACGTCGTGCCGATGAGGAAAACAATGCCGGCCGGCAAAGCAAGGTTTTCCCGGTGCACAGCGGGGATCAGAAACTCCGTCCAGGCCAGAAGCGGAATATGCAGTACATAGACCGCGTAGGACGCCGTGCCGAGAAACACCGAAACCATTCCCACACCGCGCCCCGGAACCGTCTTGCTGGCGACGAACAGCAGCATCGGCCAGACGACGAGGACCACCGCAAGATCGAAGAACGGTCGAAGCTCGCGCGACATGGGCACGGCCAGAATGAAACAGACCAGCAGAAGGCAAAGCGCCGCCTGAAAAGGTTTCAACTGCGGCACGCGATTGCGAAAACGGTAAATCAGCACGCCGGCAAAAAACGAGAAGAACACCCGCCCCATGCCGGCATACATTTCATGCCAGCGAAAACCGGCATGCAGACGGCCGAACTGGGCGGCGGCCACCATCAGCACAAGGGCGCTGATAATGAGCACCGCGGCGGTCTGTTTCGTCGTGGCCCGGACACCGAAGCGGGCGTAAAACGCATTCACCACCAGCTCGTTGAAAAGCGACCATGCCGGGCTGACGAGAAACAGCGCGCCGTTCAGAGTGAGCGTGAAGGGCGCCGGCAAAAAGAGCAGCCCCGTTACCAAGGCGAAAGCAAGCTCGCCGGGATCGATAAGACGATGCAGATCATCGATCGGCGTCGGCAGGCCCAGCACGTAGAGGCAGATGAAATAGGCCGCCATCAGGGCCAGCGCCAGCCCATAAAGAGGGTAAAGACGTGCAAAGCGCGCCTTCATGAAAAAGCCTGGCGTAATCGCCCCTTCGGCCAGTTTCCGGCTATAGGCATGCGCGAGCACGAAACCGCTGAGCGCAAAGAACAGATCCACGGCGAGATAGCTCGAAGCCGTGCTTTTCCCAAACAGATCCTCGGCATGGCGGTGGACGATGAAAAGGGCGGCCACGCCCCTTATGCCATCGAGCAATATAAAGCGTTCCGGGGACGACTGGACCATGGCATGAGGCTCGGTTTGGCTGACGGATTTGAGGTTCACAGGCAACGAGCTTTACCGCGTTGCGGTTCACCGCTACCAGTCACAAACTGTTTAACGTGGCGAACATCCCATATTATTATGGAATACTAACGGGTGATCGACACTCTTTCGCGGCTGCGAAAGGCGTGCTACGTCCGGATGTCATCGATCTTCCGAGCCTTTGACTCTGTGCCCTGTCCTTTCGAAATTCAGCTTGATTTCGCTTGGATATCTTCGGCGCAAATTCAGATGGAGCGGCGTTCGGCGGCAGGCAACTTTCGCGGAGTCTCACCATGTCCACCATTGCAGAACGTATCAGAAAAATCATCGTGGACCAGCTTGGTGCAGACCCTGCCACCATCGTGGACGAGGCCAGTTTTGCTGACGATCTCGGTGCGGATTCGCTCGAGACCGTTCAGATCGTCATGGAAATCGAAGAGGAATTCGGGGTGGAAATTCCAGATTCCGCCGCAAGCACGATCCTGACCGTTGGCGACGCCATCCGCTTCGTCGAAAAAAACAAGGCGTGACCGGCGGGGGGATTTACCCCGCAGACAAAGCCGCGACGGGATCGAGCTTCGACGCGTTGCGCGCCGGCAGATAACCGAAGACAACGCCGATCAGCGTCGAGCAGACGAAGGCGGCGATGATCGACGCCGTGGAATAGACCATGGCGAAATTGCTGCTGAAGGCGGAGAAAAGCGCGCCGAAGCCGAGGCTGCCGAGCACGCCCAGCGTACCGCCGATGATGCAGACCAGCACCGCCTCGATGAGGAACTGCCGCAGAATATCGGTGCGGCGCGCGCCCACCGCCATGCGCACGCCGATTTCCGATACGCGTTCAGACACAGAAACGAGCATGATGTTCATCACCCCGATGCCGCCGACCAGCAGCGAAATCACCGCAATGGCCGCAATCAGAAGGGTCAGCGTCTGCGTGGTGCTGGTGATGGTCTGGCGGATATCGTCGGTATTGAGAATGTAGAAATCCCGTGTGCCGTGCCGCTGGGTCAGAAGCGTCGTCACCGCCTGCTCGGCGATTGAGGCATCGACATCGTCGGCCACCTGCACCGTGATGCTGCGCAGCGACAGGCTGCCGAGAAAGCGCGACTGGACGGCGGTATAGGGCAGGTAAAGCGACAGGTTCTGGCTTGAGCCGAAACCGCCCTGCTGCGCCTGCGTGACGCCGACGATGCGGGCCGGCACCTTGCCGATGAGAATGACCTGACCGACAGGACTGCCATCGAAATCCGCAAACAGCGATTTGCGGGTATTTTCGTCGATCACCACTTCCTGCGCCTTCTGCGCGACGCTCCCACCATCGAAAAAGCGGCCCTGCGACAGCTTGGTGCCCTTGGCGACGAAATAGCGCTCACTGACGCCGTTCACCAGCGCATTCGCTTCCTTCGCGCCGAAACGCACCGTGCTGGAGGTCGAGACCGTCGGCGTCACCGCCGCGACATAGGATTGCTTGGCAAGCGCTTCGGCATCGGAAACGACGAGCGTGGTGATCTTGCCCGACCTTATGTCACCGAAATCCTTGCCGGCGAAGATTTCCAGCGTGTTGGTGCCAAGACTCGATATGTTCTGCAGCACCCGCTGCTGCGACCCCTGCCCCAGCGCCACGACGCTGATGACCGAGGCGATGCCGATGATGATGCCGAGCATGGTGAGAAAGGTGCGCAGCTTGTGCGCCCGCATCGACAGAAGCGCCATGCGCAACGCCTCGCGCAGAGACGAAACGACACCCGCGAGACCCGAAGACCCGACGGAAACGGCAGCGGGTTTGGCATCGTCCTGCGGTACGGGCGTTGCATCCGTCCTGCGGTCGGAAATGATCGTGCCGTCGCTGATTTCAATGATCCGCCCGGCGCGTCTGGCAATGGACATATCATGGGTGACGATGATGACGGTGCGGCCTTCGGCATGCAGCTCGCCGAGGATGCGCAACACCTCGTCGCCGCTGGCGCTATCGAGCGCGCCGGTCGGTTCGTCGGCAAGAATGATCTCGGCGTCGTTCATCAGGGCGCGGGCGATGGAAACGCGCTGCTGCTGGCCACCGGAAAGCTGGCCGGGACGGTGATCGAGGCGTTCCGCCATGCCGAGGCGGCCAAGCAGCCTTGCGGCATTGTGCCTGCGGTCGCCCTGCGTCTTGCCGGCATAGATCGCCGGAATTTCAACATTGCCGAGCGCCGTCAACTCGGCCAGCAGATGGTAGCGCTGGAAGATGAAGCCGAGATTTTCACGCCTGAGCGCCGAAAGCGCGTCGGCATCGAGATCGCCCGTTTCCCGGCCCCTGATGCTATAGCTACCCGATGTCGGGCGGTCGAGGCAGCCGAGAATATTCATCAGCGTCGACTTGCCCGACCCGGACGCGCCGACGATCGCCACCATCTCACCGGCCTCGATGGTGAGGTCGATATTCTTGAGCACGCTGATCGTGCCTTCGCCGGAGGGATAATCCCGCCGCACGGATTTAAGCGAAATCAAAGGTTCAGCCATGGTTCAAAGTCCCATCGGCGGGCCGCCCGGCCCCGGCATGGCGTTTGCGGTGGTGTCGGTGGAACGTTCGCCGGTCACCACGCGCTCGTTTTCGGCAAGGCCGGAACGCACTTCCGCCGTGACCTTGTTGTTGAGCCCGATTTCGACCTTGCGCTCGGAAACCCTGCCATCGGCGCCGGCCACGCGCACGGCATAGCTGCCGTCGCTGTCCATGCTGCCAAGGGCTGCCGAGGGGACGGTCAGCACGTCCTTCGCTTCGCCGAGAACGATATGGACCTCCGCCGTCATGTAGGTGCGCAGCTTGCCGTCCGGGTTCGGCACTTCGAACACGCCATTATAATAGATCGCCTCGGATGACGACGTGCTGGAAGAGGACGAGCTGGAGGATGAAGAGGTCGAGGAACTGAAGCTGGAATCGCTGCGCACCGATTCCGGCGCCGGCTCTATCGAGGCGACCGTCGCGTCGTAACGCTGCTGCGGCTCACCCAGCACCGTGAAATAGACCGGCAGGTCCGGCTTGACCCGCGTTACATCCGCCTCGGAAATTTCCGTGCGCACCGTCATCCGGTCGAGCTGGCCGAGAATGACGATGGTTGGCGCGGATTGGGTGGCATTGACGGTCTGCCCTTCCTGACTGACGATCGACAGAACAGTGCCTTCGATGGGCGCGGTGATTTTGGTATAGCCAAGATTGGCTTCGGCCGTTTCCACCGCGACCTGCGCTTCCTCGATCTGGGCTTCGATAGCCTCGATCTGCGCCTCGGTAACGGTAAGGGCTGCGGTGGCGCTTTCGAAATCAGCGCGGGAGGCGGCGTTCTTCGACACCATCTCCTGCTGACGGGCAAGGCTCTGGCGGTTGAGAAGAAGCGTCGCCTGTTTCTCCACCCGCTGCGCCTTCACGTTCGCCAGAGCCGCCTGCGCCGTGCGCAGGCTGTTCGTCTGGGTAACGGAATCGATTTCGGCGATCAGATCGCCTGCCTTGACGGTATCGCCGAGCGCCACCTTGACGGCGGTGATGCGGCCCGAGGCCTGCGCGCCGACGGCGACAAGGCGAACGGGTTTCAGCGTTCCCGTCGCCAGCACCGTTTGCTCGATATCGCCGCGCGTCACCGGTGCGGTGATATAGCCGGGTGTGGCCGCCCGCGTATATTGCGAGGACAACCAGTAGCCGCCCACAGCGAGAGCGACAACCGCCAGCAATGCGCCTGCCTTGCGTGCCGTTTTCATATTGATGTCCTGTCCAGCTGGTTCACTCGAAGGAAGAAACCGGCGTCATCTCGTGTTTCACGAGGATGAAACCCCTCTCCGCTTCGATCCATTCATAGGCAGAGGCCGATTTTCGCGCCGCGGCCTTGCGGCAGGTGCTGCGAAGACGTCTCGAATCCATCTTTTCGCGCTGATCCTTCGCACAGGCGGGCCGACGCCGTTGTTCATCCTGCCGGGATTTGGCCGCCGGCTGTTGCACGGGCTTGTCCTTTGCCACGGCCACCGACCAGGCAAAGCTCAAACCAAAAGCCGTTGCCAGCACCAGATAGAAGTATCTCATCATCGTCTTCCTGCTTGAAAATCACGCGGGGGATCGCAGGCGTGCGATCCCCCGGCTCCAGCCGTCGCCGGCTGATTTCCTCCTTTACTGGGGGGCAGATTAAAGGAGGAAACTTCGAATAGTTGCCTCAGCCCCGTTCCGCCTCGGGAACCGGCGGCCTCATATCGCCATGCGGGGGAGCAAAGCCGCCGCGGTCTGCGGGGCCATGACGCGGGCCGGGAGGCGGAGGCGGCATCAGTGCACGCTCGAGCTCGGCAAGCTTCAGCACCTGCTGCGGCGAAAGCTTCGGTTTCAGCGCCGCAATGGCGTCCTGCAGGGCTTTGGCCTTTTCCGCCTTCTGCGCGATGATGCCTGCCAGCTCCTCTCCCGCAAGACGCGGCTCGGGCTTGGCCTTGCTTTCACCCGGCACCCGCGGCGGCGGATTGCGCTCCGGACCGGGGGAAACGAGATCGATCAGCGCCGTGGTATAGGCGCGCCATGGACCGAGCTGCTCCGGCGTGACGCCGAGATAGATTTCGGCCGCCGAAAGCTTCGTCGCCAGCCCCAGAACATCCGGGCCGGGCATTCTGCGCATATGCGGCGGCAGCGGCCTTTCATCCGGACCCCGATCCGGGCCGATGTCAGGGCCGATGTCCGGGCCGAGATCGAGATTGGCGGGCGGCGGCGCAGCCTGTTCGGTCGCCTGGGGTGCGGGCGCATTCTCTTCCGCTGCCTGCGCGGCGGCGGAAACGCCAATAGTTGCTGTCGCGATGGCGGCGGCCAGTAGCGAGTTTCTCATCTTACCTTCCTTCCGTTTTCCAACATGAAAGGACGATAGGAGCATCGCGTTTCCGGCTTTGGTCCGAATGTTTCCCGGCTGCTTCCGCAAACCGCCTATTTGTAACCGAATGTTGCCAGAACGGCCACGGAAAGCTTTCGTTGCAAAAATCCGCCGTTTCTTTTCAGCGCTTATGTATAGTGGCATCAAAAGGTTGGACGATATGACGACAGTTTCGGTGACACATATATTGATCGTCGATGACGATCCGGAAATACGCACATTGCTCGCGAAATATCTCGGCTCGCAGGGGTTCCGCGTGTCGATGGCCGCCGACAGGCGTGAGTTCGAGGAAAAGATCGCCAGCTCCGATCCCGATCTCATCGTGCTCGACGTGATGCTGCCCGATGGCTCCGGCCTCGATATCTGCCGCGATCTGCAGGGTCGCCGGCCGCGCACGCCGGTCATTCTCCTGACTGCGCTGAAGGAAGATGTCGACCGGATCGTCGGGCTGGAAATCGGCGCCGACGACTATCTCGGCAAACCCTTCAATCCGCGCGAACTGACCGCGCGCATCAAGGCCGTGCTCCGCCGCGCCACGCCGCAGGAGGCTCCCCGCCCCTCATCCGCCGCCTATGGTTTTGCGGATTTCACCGCCGATCCCGAGCAGCGCTCCGTCATCCGCGCCAGCGGTGAAAAGATAGATTTGACGGGAGCGGAATTCGATCTGCTGAAAGTCTTTCTCGACAGGCCCGGTCGGCTGCTCTCCCGCGATCAGCTTCTCGATCTCACGCAGGGCAAGGATCGCGGCCCGTTCGACCGCTCCATCGACGTGCTGATGAGCCGCTTGCGCAAGAAGCTGGACGCCGACACACACACGCCGATCTTCAAGACCGTGCGCAATGGCGGTTACCAGATGACGGTTCAAGTCAGAACCCTGCCGGTGCAGCGATGAGCTCGCTTAAAAACCGCATCACGGCGCTGATGATCGTCTCCATCATCGCCGTCATCGCGCTTGCGACTTTTGTGGCGGACCGGACATTGCAGCCGCCGCCGCCCGACGCCACCATCGAGCCGCTGGCCCGCAGCCTCGCCTTTGCCGTGACCATGGCCGAGCGTGATCCTTCCCTGCAGCAGCCCGGCTATTTTCAGATAGAACAGAGGCCGCCGCAAGGCGATCTCGACGGCATGCTCTCGGAATTTCTGGAAAAGGCGCTGGCCCGCGTCGGAGAGCCGCGCACCGCGATGGTCATCCGCTCGCCGGGAAACCCTGCGCCCGTGGCAGCTATCGCGCTGGAAAAAGGCGGCTGGCTGGTCGCGGAAATTCCGCATATGGGTCCGCCGCCGGGCGGCTGGAAAATTTTCGGCATGTGGATCGGGCTGATCATCCTCGGCAGTGCCGCCGTTTCGATCTTTGCCGCCAGCAAGATCACCCGCCCGCTCGGCATGCTGGAAAATGCCGCCGCCAGCATCGGGCCTGACGGTTCGCTGCCGCACCTACCGGAAACCGGACCGGGCGAAATCCGCGCCACCGCGCGGGCGCTGAACGAACTCGCGACCCGCCTGAAGGCGGCGATGGAAAGCCGCATGCGCCTCGTCGCCGCCGCCGGCCACGATCTCAGAACCCCGATGACCCGCATGCGGCTGAGGGCGGAATTCATCGAAAACGACGAGGAACGGGCCAAATGGCTGGCGGACCTCGAGGAGCTGGACGCCATCGCCGACAGCGCCATTCTTCTGGTGCGGGAAGAGGTCAGCCAGGACAGCGTCAAGACGATCGACATCGGCACGCTTCTCAGCGAGATAGTCAGTGATGTTTCCGATCTTGGTCATGCGGGCGCGCTCGACTTCATCGAGCTGGAAGCCGCCATGACCATCAAGGCGGCACCGCTGGCGCTGAAAAGAGCCCTGCGCAACCTCATCCTGAACGCCGTCACCCATGGCAAGAAGGCGCATATCGATCTGACCGGAGACGAGAGCGAAGTCGTCGTGACGATCAGGGATGAAGGCCCCGGCATTCCGCAGGAACTGATCGGGCGGGTTTTCGAGCCCTTCTTCCGGGTGGACCTCGCGCGGCGTAAATCAATGCCCGGCGTGGGTCTTGGTCTTGCCATCGCCAGGGAAATCATCGAGCGCTTCGGCGGCACGATCACCATCGCCAACCACAAGAAACAGGGCCTGGTCCAGACCGTGATCTTCACAAGGGCGGTGTAACGTCACGCCGCTGAAACAGCCTGCGCCTGCGGCTTGGCCAGAAGCAGGCTTTCGGCATAAGCCATCATCAGCGGCCCGACCCCCTTGGCATCGTCGGACACCACCGGCTCGGTCAGATAATATTCCGGCGTTCCATCGCGATAATTGCCCTCAAAGCCGCCAAGGCCCGCGACATGAACGATGCCGGTGAGGCGCGTCACGCCCTCTTCATCGGCTTTCAGCCGGGTTTCAAGAAGCGCCTCAAGCGCGCGGCGACCCGCCGAAAGGGCAGCATTCGCCTCTTCGCCCTGCACGAGCTTGAGCCGCACTGCGTGCAGCAAGGCATAGGCAAACATGGCTGAGGCGGATGTTTCCTCGTAATTGCCCGCAAGGCCCGGATTGTCGAGAACCTGCATCCAGAGCCCTGTCTCGGTCTGCCGTGCGATGATGCCGGTCAGAAGCGACTGCGTCTTGTTGCGAAGCGCCGCCGTCGCGCCGTCTTCCGGCAGGATGGCCAGCGCGTCCACCAGCGCCATGGCCAGCCAGCCGACCGCGCGCGCCCATATGGCTGGAGACTTGCCGCTTTGAGGATCGGCCCAGCGCTGGCTGCGGCTGTGGTCGTAACCATGGGCATAGAGCCCACCGCTATCCTCGGTCGCCGCGAGTGCCGCTGAAAACTGCCGCAGTGCATCGTCGATCAGTTCCGCCCGGCCCGTCGCCTGCGCATATTCGATCTGGAAAGGAAGCCCCATATAAAGCCCGTCCAGCCAGACCTGATGCGGATAACGCTTCTTGTGCCAGTAATTCCCGGATGCGATGCGTGGATGGCTGCGCAGTTGCCCCGCCAGATGTTCCGCCGCAGCGAGGTAACGCGGATCGCCCGTTTCCGCCGCAAGGGGAAAGAGGATACGGCCGGCGAGAATATGGTCGATATTATATTCCTGCGGATCGTACCCGGCGAGCGTGCCGTCTGGCGCTATCTGCGCATCGGCGAGACGATGCAGATGGTCGTTCCAGCGCGCATCACCCGTCGCCTCGAACAGCTGCTGCAGGCCGCGATAGACGCATCCATCCTCATAACACCAGCTTCCGCCCTTGTAGTGTTTATAGCGACTGGAGAATTGATCAAAATATTCAGTGGCTTTCATCGCTTTTCTCAATCGAAATCTGACACAATGGAAACGGAAGCATCGCTCAACAGGGCGGGATTATCGCAGACTATATGCGCCTGCTCGAAAACAATCGCCTCATGGCGCATGGGACGCACCCGGTCGGCCATGATCGGCGGCGTTGCGATGGCGGAAGGATCGCGCGAGACGATGGTGAGATTGCGGATGGCGATGTTGCGGATGGGCGCTTCGGCAAGGCCAAGAAAAGCGCCGGCCGCATGGGAGAGATTGCGGATTTCGACATCCTCCACGGTAATACCGTCGATAAAGGGCGTGCCGCCATCGACCGGCGCCGGCTTTCGCGACTGCACCCAGTCATCATGTCCATCGGCGTCGCAATGGTAATGGGCATTGGCGGAAAGCGCGGTGTGCACGCCATCCAGCAGCACCCGGCGCATGGCGATGTTGCTGACTGTTCCGCCCCGCCCGCGCCGTGTCTTGAGGCGCAGGCCGCGATCCGTGCCGACCATGTCGCAATCCTCGACCGCCACGTCATGCACACCGCCGGACATTTCCGAACCGATCACCAGCCCGCCATGGCCGCGCTGCATCAGGCAATGGCGCACCCGAATGCCGCGCGTTTCCGCGAGATGATCGTCCTCGCCATCGGGGCCGCGCTTTCCCGCCTTCACCGCGATGCAATCGTCGCCGACGGAAAAGCGCACGCCTGATATCGTAACGTTGCGGCAGCTTTCGGGGTTGAAACCATCGGTGTTCGGGCTGTCATGCGGTGCGACGATGCTGAGGCCGGCGGCGATCAAGTCTTCGCAGCCCTGCGGATGGATCGTCCAGGAGGCGGCGTTTTGGATGGTGAAACCGAGCAGGTTTGTGTTCCGGCAGGAAACGAGATGCAGGCCACGCGGCCGGCGCGCGCCGTCGCGAGTTTCTTTCGGCCAGCTCCACCAGTCGCCGCTATCGCCCGAGCCATCGAGAACGCCCCTGCCCTCGATGACGAGATTGTCTGCCGCGATGGCATGAACCGGCGCGGCAAAACAGGCATCCGGCAAGCCTTCCCAGCTTCCGAGCATACGGCCTGCCTCATCGCGGGCAGGCAGGATCGGCCAGCCCCTGCGGGTGGAGGGCGCGCGCAGCACGGCTCCTTCGGCAAGGTGGAAGGTCATGTTGCTTTTCAGGCGAACGGGAAAGGCTGTCCAGAGACCGGCCGAGAGACGCAACGCGCCACCCTGCGGCACCGCGGCCACTGCCCTTTCCAGCGCCTGTGCATTGGCGCGCGCACGTGTCTCATCATCGAGCGCAACATCCGGCATGAGGGAAAATTCCGCAGCCTCGACAAGCCCGGCACAGGGGGCGGTTCTGAACTCCAGCCGCCCGAACCCCTCCGCTTCGAAAACATAGCGCGTATCCGGGGAGAGATCATGCAGCAGCATCACCACGGTCGCGGTTTCGCCTCTCCTTTCGGCGCCATCCGCCGACGTCAAACGCCATGCCGTTTTGGACGGAAGGAAATAGCGAGCGCCGGGCACGGCAAGGCAAAGCGCTGCCGTTCGCGCCGAAGACGCGATGATAAGGGGTTCGTTCATGCTCTTTTCTCGTCTTTGGTGCCTGTCCGGCCAAACCCTTGGCGGACATGCCTCACATCATCCGGCAGCCGGATAGGGAGCCTGCCGCCATTGAGGCGGCAGGCCATCATCGTCAATCGAATTTGGCAAGAACATCGTTGGTCGTATCGATGATCTGCTCGGCCGCTTCTTCCGCCGTCAGCTGGCCATAGGCATATTCCTCAAGCGTATCGATGAAGCCCGAGCGGATTTCAGGATGCTCGTTGAAGGGTGACACCACCGGTCCGGATGCCGCCATGACGATGGCGTTGGCGGCCCGCACCTCCGGCTCGCCCTTGTCACCCAGACGCGCCGCCGCTGCCTTCGAAGCGGGCAGGCCGCGTGAGGTGCCGAGCGCATCGATGCCCTCAGGTTCGTTCAGCAGGCAGTTCAGGATTTGCGCGGCCGCCTCCGGGTTCTTAGAGTTTTTCGAGATCGAAAACACCATGGAGGGCTTACGATAGACGCCCTCTGTTACGGCATCGGCAAGCTTCAGCATCGGGAACGGTTTCAGAACCTGCCCTTCCTTGAGCGGATCGGCATATTTCGAATAGGTCGAATCCCATTCATAGGAACCGGCAATCCGGCCTTCGGACCAGGACGGCTTTTCGTAAAGATTGACGTTACCGTCGGCCGCTTCCTCTTTCTGCGAGCGGATCGATCCGGTTTCGACCAGCTTGCCGACGAAGGAAATGCCCTCGGCCAGCTCCTCCGGCGTCCAGGCCACGCGGTTGGTCTTGGGATCGACCAGATCCTTGCCGGTCTTCTGGACGACAGCCAGTGTCACCAGCAGCTGGGCAGTCTCCTTCACGGCATTGAAGGTGTAATAGTCCTTGCCGAGCTTTTCCTTGACGGTCTTGGTTGCCGCGAAAAACTCGTCCCAGGTCTTCGGAATTTCAACGCCGGCCTTTTCGAAGGTGGTGGCGTTGAAGAAGAAGACGCGGCCGGTGGTGGAAACGGAAAGCCCCTGCAACACGCCATTCATCGAACCGGCGTCCAGATCGCTCTCGGCCCATTGCGAAAGATCGAGCGGTTTCAGCTGGCGCAGATCGGCAAAACCTTCGCCGTTCTTGGAAAACAGCGGCAGCCACGGCCAGTTGACCTGAACGATATCGGCCTCCGTCTTGCCTGCCATCTGCGTGGTGAGCTTTTCCAGATAGCCGTCGAAGCCGGTGAATTCGCCCTTGACGGTGTGACCGTATTTCTCACCACAGGCGGCAATGGCCTTCTGGGTGGCGACGTGGCGGCTTTCACCGCCCCACCACGACATGCGCAGTTCCGCAGCACCTGCCGCCGGGGCCGTCGCCATCGCCACATAAGCGGCGCCGGCGAGCATCGCCATCATTCTTGTCATCGTCTTCATTGTTCTTCTCCTCCTCGAAAAATCAGGCACGTCCGTCCCCTCCTCACAGCGAGACGTTGCGGCCATCGGCCTTGTCGAAAATATGCAGCTTCTCCGGGTCCGGCTTCAGCCGCAGGATGCCGTCGCGCCCAAGCGCCTCGAACTCTGCCGCACCGACCACGCTCACCAGCTTCTGGCCGCCGAGATCGGCGTGCAGATAGACCTCGTGGCCCATGAATTCCGCATTGGTGAGTTTCGCCTGCAGCGCCGGGCCATCGGCTTCTCCCGCCAGCGAAAGATGCTGCGGGCGGAGGCCGATGACGGCATCTGCGGGTCTCGCCGATAGCCGTTGCTCCAGATGCGCACCGATGAGCAGGCGCTGGCCGGCGATGACGAACTCAGCGCCGTCGATTGCCACATCCACCAGGTTCATTTCCGGCGTACCGATGAAACCGGCGACGAAAAGATTGGCGGGGTGGTTGTAAAGTTCCTTCGGCGTCGCGACCTGCATGATGCGGCCCGCCTGCATGACGCAGATACGGTCGCCCATGGTCATGGCCTCCGTCTGGTCATGGGTGACGTAAATCACTGTCGAGGACAGGCCTTCCGCCTTCAACTGACGGTGCAGATCGGTGATGCGCACCCGCATGGAGGCGCGCAGCTTGGCATCGAGATTGGACAGCGGCTCATCGAACAGGAACACGCCGGGCTTCTTGATGAGCGCGCGGCCCAGTGCCACACGCTGCGCCTGCCCGCCCGAGAGCTGCTTCGGCAGACGGTCGAGCAGCGGCTCGATTTCGAGAATGCGCGCGACATTGTCGATTGCCTTTTCGATCTCGGGCTTCGCAACACCGGCGATCTTCAGGCCGAAGGCGAGATTGCCGCGCACCTTCATATGCGGATAAAGCGCATAATTCTGGAACACCATGGCGATGGAGCGCTTGCCGGGCGGCAGATCGTTGACGCGCTGGTCGCCGATCAGGATTTCGCCACCGGTGATTTCCTCCAGCCCCGCCACCATGCGCAGCGTCGTGGATTTGGCGCAGCCCGAAGGGCCGACGAACACCATGAACTCGCCATCCTCGACCTCGAGATTGATGCCGTGCACAGCCTTGAAGCTGCCGCCATAGATTTTTTCGAGATTTTTAAGTTGAACGCTTGCCATTTTCAGCCCTTGACCCCGCCAGACGAGATCCCTTCAATGAAATACCGTTGCGCCGCGAAGAACACGATCAGCGCAGGCGCGATCGTCAGCACCGACATCGCCAGGATGCGGTTCCATTCGAAGGCTTCGGTGGTGTCGATGGAGAGTTTGAGCGCGAGGCTCACCGGATATTTGTCGACCGAGGACAGGTAGATCAGCGGCCCGAGGAAATCGTTCATCGTCCACATGAACTGGAACAGGCAAACCGAGATCAGAGCCGGGGCCAGCATCGGCACCACGATATAGATGAGGGTCTGCAGGCTGTTGGCGCCATCCACCCGGGCGGCCTCTTCCATGTCCGATGGCAGCGAGCGCAGAAACTGCACCAGCATGAAGACGAAGAAGGCATCGCCGGCGAGCGCGGACGGCACCCAGAGCGGCAGGAAACTGTCCAGCCAGCCGAGATCGCGAAACAGGATATATTGCGGAATGCGGGTAACGACATTTGGCAGCAGCAGAATGGCGATGACCGAGCCAAACAGGATCTTCTTCAGCGGAAAATCGAAGCGGGCAAAGGCATAGGCCGCCATGGTGCAGGAAATCGCCGTGCCGATGACTTTCGGCAGGATGATCAGGAACGAATTCCAGAAGAACCGGCCGAACGTATAGGGCGTCGAGGTTTCCCAGCCGCGGATATAGCCGTCCAGAGTCGGGTTTTCGGGAATGAAACCGGCGCCGGAGAAGATTTCCGAATTGGTCTTGAAGCTTGCGCCCACGAGCCAGATCAGCGGATAGAGCATGACGAGACCGACCGCGAAGAGAAGCACGTAACGGACCGAGGTGGAAACGAGCCTCAGCCGCGCCCGGCGGGCCGCCTGCATGTCGTTTAGGGTTGCGATATCGGTCATGGCATCAGTTCCGCTTGTCGCCGGCGTAATAGACCCACTTCTTCGACGACCAGAAGGCCACGAGGGTCAGCACGGTGATGATGGTGAAGAGCACCCAGGCGATGGCGGAGGCATAGCCCATGTTGAACTTCTTGAAGGCCTCGTCATAGATGTAAAGAGGCAGGAGATAAGTGGACTTCAAAGGCCCGCCCTGGGTGATGATGTAAGGCCCGTTGAACTCCTGAAACGCCTGAACCATCTGCATGATGAGGTTGAAGAAGATCACCGGCGTCAGCAACGGCAGCGTGATGAAGAAGAAAGTTCTCACCTTGCCTGCGCCATCGATGGCGGCGGCCTCATAAAGCGACTTGTCGATGGATTGCAGGGCGGCGAGAAAAATCACCATGGCCGAACCGAACTGCCAGCAACGCAGCAGCGTGATGGTGAAAAGCGCGTTGCCGGGATCGCCGAACCAGTCCACCGGCGACAGGCCGATGGCGGCCAGCGCCATATTGGCAAGCCCCTCGCTTGCGAAGATGTAGCGCCACAGAACCGCAATCGCGATGGAGCCGCCGAGAATGGACGGCACGTAAAAGGCGGTGCGGAAGAAGTTGATGAATTGCAGCTTATAATTGAGTATGGCCGCAATGAACAGCGCGAAGGCAAGCTTCAGCGGCACCGTCAGAAACACGTAGAACAGGGTAACGTTCAGCGATTTCATGAAGGTGCGGTCGCGGGTGAAAAGCCGCTCGTAATTGGCCAGCCCCGCCCAGCTGGGATCGCTCATCAGATCGTAACGGGTGAAGCTGAGATAGAGCGAGCCGAGAAACGGGATGGCCGTGAAAACCAGAAGCCCGACGATATAAGGCGTCAGATATCCCAGCCCGAGGAAGCGCTGAGATTTCATAACGCTCCTCCCCGCGTCCCAGTGGAACGCGAATGACAGAATACAATTTCGTACAAGTGATTCTCCCGGAACGGCCGGCGGCGGGCGCGTGATGGCGCAATTTCCCGCCGCGACCGGTCTCCTCCCTCATTGATACGGCGCGTAAAAGCAATTTATGCGGTGACAAAACCAAATTTCCGCGCCAAGGTGAATTAACAAAGACGAGGAAAAAGATGGACGAAATCGAAGGTGGCATTCTATCGTCCGTTCCACCTGCGGCGCTCAACCTCAACCTGACGCGCGCAACGATCAAGATGGAGCATTCGCGCACCTGGCAGATCGACAAATCCAACCAGGTGGACGACCTCATCATCTGTCTGGAAGGGCGCGGGCATTATCTCGTTGATGGCGAGGCGCGGGTGCTGGAGCCGGGTGACGCCATGCTGATTTTCCGGGGGCAGCGCTTTGTCGGCTGGAACGAGCAGGCCGTCACCTATCGCGGGGTGGCGCAGCATTTCACGCTGGATATTTACGGCCGCCACAACCTGATCGCGCAGATGGACCTGAAGCCGAAAGTGAGGCTGAGCCGCTGGGCGCTCTTGGAACCGCTGGTGCGCCACTACCGGCAGAGCGCCCCGCCCTCCTCCGTCACGCTTGGCCAGCATCATCTCTTTATGGTGCTTCTCATCGCCTTCATTGACGACGCCTTCCTCGGATGGGTGGACCGCCCGAGTTTCCAGCCGGAGGGCACGGAAGGCCTCGACCTTGCGGTGATGAAGGCGATCACCATGATTTCGGCCAATCCACTGGACCCCGACATTGCCGGCCGGGCGACCGAGGCGGCTCCCTATAATCGCGATTATTTTCTGCGGGAATTCCAGAAGCGGGTGGGGCGGACGCCGCGCAAATATCAGGAGTTCAAACGCATGGAACGCGCCATGCATTTTCTCGAGGCGGGGCTTTCGGTCTCGGCGGCGGCCGCCGAAGTGGGCTATGGCGACCCCTATTATTTCTCACGCATGTTCAAACGGACATTGGGGTTAAGCCCGCGCGACCATATGAACCGCATACGCCGCAGCCGGCACGGCAATCTTATGGCCTTTGACGAACACGAACAGCAGCGGCTGCTTGCCACTGAAACGGAAAAGGCCCCGGCATAGCGGGGCCTTCTCGGTTGAAAGCGCTGGAATTACCGGAACAGTGACGGCAACCACAGGGACAGCGACGGAATATAGGTGACGGCAAGCAGCACCGCGATGCTGGCCCCAAAGAACGGCCAGATCGTCCGCATCGCTTCCCGTATCGATATGCCGCCCACCGCGCAGCCGACGAAAAGCACCGTTCCGACCGGCGGCGTGTTGAGCCCGATGCCGGCGTTCAGGATCATCACCACGCCGAAATGCACGGGGTCGATGCCGAAGGCCTTCACGACGGGCAGAAGCACCGGCGTGGAGATGATGACCATCGGCGCCATGTCCATGAAGGTGCCGAGCAACAGCAGGATGACATTGATGACGAGCAGCACGATGATCGGATTGTCCGAAATCGCGCTGATTGCGGCAATCATCAGCGTCTGCACCTGCAGGAAGGCCATCAGCCAGCCGAAGGACGCCGCCGTGCCGATGACCAGCAGAACCATGGCCGTCGTGCGCACCGCACCCATCACCGCCTCGACGAAACCGCTCCAGTCCAGCTCGCGGTAGACGAGCATGGCAACGAGGAAGGCGTAGAGAACCGCGATGCAGGAACTTTCCGTCGCGGTGAAGATGCCCGAACGCACGCCGCCGAAGATGATGCCGATCAACAGGATGCCGGGGAACGAAGCCAGGAGATAATACATCAGCTTCGAGAAGCCAGGGAACGGCTCGGAAGGATAACCCTTGCGCCGGGCAACGATATAGGCCGTCACCATCAGCGCCGCTGCAAGCAGGAAACCCGGAACAATGCCGGCGGTGAAGAGATCGGCCACCGAAACATTGCCGCCCGCCGCGATGGAATAAAGGATCATGTTATGCGACGGCGGTATCATCAGCGCGATGATAGCCGCATTGACCGTGACATTGACCGCATAGTCCCTGTCATAACCGCGCTTGGCCATTTGCGGGATCATCAGCCCGCCGACGGCCGAGGCATCGGCCACGGCCGAGCCGGAAATGCCGCCGAACAGCGTCGAGGCCACGATGTTGACCTGGCCGAGACCGCCGCGCAGGTGTCCCACGAGACCGGCCGCAAAGCGGATGAGGCGATGGGCGATGCCGCCGCGCACCATCAGGTCGCCGGCGAAGATGAAAAACGGTATCGCCATCATCGCAAACACGTTCATGCCGGAATTCATCTGCTGGAACACCACAATGGGCGGCAGGCCGAGATAAAGAACCGTGGCGAAGGACGCGATGCCGAGGCAGAACGCGATCGGCGTGCCGATCAGCATGAGCAGGGTGAAGACCCCGAAGAGAATGGTGTAAGCCATTTATGCGGCCTCCTGCACGATCACGTCGGCCGCAATCTCCTCGCCGATGGCGAGATCGACGAAACGTTCAGCCGCAAACAGCGCAATGAGGAAACCGCCGCCGATCAGCGGAAAGAAATCCGTGCCGCCCGGCCAGCCGAGAACCGGGATTGTCGCCGTCCATGTGCCCATGGAAAGCGAGGTGCCATACCAGGCCATGCCGGCACCGAAGAAGAAGATCAGCGCAAGGCTTGTCAGGTCCATGCCCTTCTGCACGCGCGGCGGCATCATGTAGCGCAAAATATCAAGCCCCAGATGCACGCTCTCGCGCACGCCCACTGCCGCCCCCAGCATGATGAACCATGACATGAGATGCAGCGACAGCGGCTCAGACCAGCTGGGTGAATCGTTGAGAATATACCGCGCAAAGACCTGCCAGCCGACGATAAGCGTCATGGCGATCATGCCGATACCGGCAATATAAAGCGACGCGTGGCTGAGCGCGCCGAGAAAGGGGCGAATGGCCCGCATGAAATTTCGCATTGTCTGTTCCTCCGCGTCAACGGCGACAAAAGAAAACCGGCCCTGTTCCCAGGGCCGGTTTTCCGCGCATTACTTGACCGCTTTCACCCGTTCCAGAAGGTCTTTCATCTTCGGATCGGTGACGAACTTGTCGTAGACCGGACCCATCGCGGCAGCGAATTCCTCCTTGTTGACCTTGATGACATTGACGCCGCCGGCGCGGACCTTTTCTTCCGATGCCTTTTCGCGGGCGCTCCAGAGTTCACGCATCTTGCCGACGGAATCCTTGGCCGCCTGACGCAACAGCTTCTGATCTTCCGGAGAGAGCTTGTCGTAAGAGACCTTCGAAATGACGAGGATTTCCGGGTTCAGCGAATGTTCCGTCAGGGAGTAGTTCTTCGCTACCTCGTAGTGACGGGCGGATTCGTAAGAGGGCCAGTTGTTTTCCGCACCGTCGACAACGCCGGTTTCAAGCGAGGAATAGACCTCGCCCATCGGCATCGGCGTCGGGTTGGCGCCGAAAGCCTGCATCATCGAAATCCACAGATCCGACTGCTGCACGCGGATTTTCAGGCCCTTCAGGTCCGCGAGTTTTTCGATGGGCTTTTTGGTGGTGTAGAAGGACCGTGCGCCGGAATCGTAAAAGGCGAGACCGATGAGGCCGTGCGGTTCGAAGGCCGCCAGAACCTCATCGCCTATCGGGCCGTCAACCGTGTTGTGCATGTGCTCCGTCGAGCGGAACAGGAAAGGCAGGCCGAGGACGGTGGTTTCCTTGACCAGATTGTTGAAAGGCGCGGCATTGACGCGGTTCATGTCGATGACGCCGAAGCGGGTCTGCTCGATGGTATCCTTCTCGCCGCCGAGAACGGAATTGTTCATGACCTGTATCTTGATGCGACCCTTGGTGCGCTCGGCCAGAAGCTCGCCCATATATTTCACGGCTTCGACCGTCGGATAACCGTCGGGATGAATATCGGCCGAACGCAGGGTGATTTCCTGCGCCTTGGCGGAAACACCGGCGAGCGCGATCCCCATCGCGACGCACATCATGCTTGCAATCTTTTTCATGCTTTCCTCCTCCATTGTTGAAACGATCCAGCCCCTCCAAGGCTATCGGACCGTATTTTTCACGCCCATCCGGGCCGGCATGCAAAGACCTTTCAGTTTAAAAGGACGATGGGGACCTCCCTTCCCCAGCCATCCCCGATTGACCTATCCCGCCGTGACTGGCGGCAGCTTGAACAGCGCTTCCGGATTTTCCACCAGTGCGCGATGCCGCGCCGCTTCATCCGGCAGCCAGCCGAGTATAACTTCCGCAAGGCGAGCATCGTCGGGATATGCCGCAGTCTCGCGGATGGAGTTATGCGGCCAGTTTGTGCCCCAGACGATGCGCTCCGGCGCATGGGCGGCGATGACGCGCGAAAAGGCGGCGATGTCCTCATAGGGCCAGCTCTCACGCGAGCTTTCGTAGACGCCGGCGAACTTGAACCAGAGATTGCCTCGGTCGATGAGTTTCAGAAGCGCCGCCATTTCCGGGCCATCGGTTCTGATGCCCTTGAAGAACTTGCCGTGGTGATCGAACACCCAGCGCGAGCGGATGTTCTGAAGGCGCGGCAGGTGATCGAGCAGCGTATTGCCGTCGAATTGCACCGCCACCATCCAGTCGGCCGCGTGCGCGCGCTCGTCCACGGCTTCCAGCTCGGACAGGTTCACCGCGCCACCCGGCAGATCCATGATACGCGCACCGACGGCCCCTGCGGCGGCAAGCTTTTCCATGTCCTTTTCGCTCGTGCCGGCATCGATGATGACCACCGCGCGGGCCGCCTCGCCCATTTCCGCGACACAGGCGAGTGTGTTGCCGTTATCGCGCTGATGGGCGTTGCCCTGGGTGATGATGACCCGGTCGATGCCGAGCCATTGCATGAGGCTGCGATAATCCTCCGGTCCGGGCAGAGCGCCCGGCGGCAGGCCCGGTCCACCAGGCAGGGCGGGATAGTGGGGCAGATAGAGATGCATCTGCGTATCGACGGCGCCTTTCGGGAAAGCGGGCCGGGGCGCTGTGCCGCTCAGTTTTCTGACAAGTTCGCTCACGGGTCTGGCATCCTGAATTCAAGCAATGCGTCGCGGTTGATCTCTATTCCGAGGCCGGGGCCGTTCGGGATCGCGACAACGCCGTTTACCGCCTCTATCGGCTCGCGCAGCACGGCCTGCCGGAACGGATTATAGGTGCGGTCGAATTCCATGATCGGCTCGATGGGATTGACGCGCACCGGATCGGGCGTCATCGCCGCCATGAATTGCAGGGCTGCGGCAATCTGTACGCCGGTGCCCCAGACATGCGGCACGATGCGCACGCCGTGCAGCGTGGCGAGCGCCGCGATCTTCTGCGTTTCTGAAAAACCACCGCAGCCGCAGAGATCGGGCTGGAGAATATCCACGGCGCCGGCGGAAAGCGCCTGCCACATGCCATAACGCCCGTGCCAGGTCTCGCCGCCCGCAACCGGTATCGGCTGGCCGGCCCGCACCCGGGCATAGGCATCGAGCTGTTCGGGAACCACCGGCTCCTCGAACCAGTCGATACCATACTCGGCGGCGCGGTTGCCGAGCGCGACGGCTTCGGTGACGGTGTAGCCGTGATTGGCGTCGATCATCAGCCGCATATCCGGCCCAATCGCCTCGCGCACCGCGGCGATGACGCGGAGGTCTTCCTCGATGCCGAAGCCGATCTTGATCTTGCAGGCATGAAAGCCGTCCGCCCGACGCTCCGCCATCTCGGAGGCATTGTCGGAAACGCGGTCGACGCCATCGCGCTTGAAGCTGCCGGTGGCATAGGCCCGCACGCTTTCGCGCCAGCGCCCGCCGAGCAGCATCGAGATGGAAGCGCCATAATGCTTGCCCTTGATGTCCCACAGCGCGATATCGATGCCGGACAGGGCCGTGAGGCTGAGGCCGCGCTGGCCCTGATCGCGCAGGGCATTATAAAGCACGGCCCAGATCTTCTCGGTCTCACGCGGGTCCTGGCCGATGAGCCAGCCGGAATAGGCCTGAACCACGGCGGCGTTCGGCCGCGCCGGTCCGAGGCATTCGCCCCAGCCGACGGTTCCGTCGTCGCATTCGATTTCCACCAGAATATGGGCGCGGCGGTCAAAACGCATGGATGCGCTTTCGAACGGCGTGTCCAGCCGGTGTTCGAGCAGATGCGTGCGCACCGCTGTGATCTTCATGGCTCCCCTCCCGCTTGTCTCGATCAGGCCTCCAAATCAGGCTTTGCGCTTATGCGTGCCGATCAAGGCGTCGAGCATGCCGATTTCCTCATTGGTCAGATCCTTCAGCGGCGCACGCACCGGACCGGCGTTGAAGCCCTGCAGGCGCACGCCTGCCTTGACGGCGGAGACGGCATAACCCTTGGCGCGGTTGCGGATCGCCATGAACGGATAGAAGAATTCTGTCAGGATACGCTCGCAGGTGGCGCGTTCGCCGGCGCGCAGGGCGGCGTAGAACTCATTGGCAAGACCCGGCACGAAGTTGAAGACAGCCGAGGAATAGGTGGTGAAACCGGCGCCGAGATAGGCTTCGGCAAACAGTTCCGCCGTCGGCATGCCGCCGAGATACATCAGGCGATCACCCATCTTGGCGGTGATCTGGCGAACGAGACCGATATCGCCGGTGCCGTCCTTGAAGCCGACGAGGTTCGGGCATTCGTCGCAGAGACGCGCCAGCGTATCCGCCTGCAGCACGGAATTGTCGCGGTTATAAACCATGACGCCGATGCCGACCGACTGACACACCTTCTTGATGTGGGCGTAAAGGCCTTCCTGCGGCGCATCGATAAGGTAATGCGGCAGAAGCAGGATGCCGTCCGCGCCGACCTTTTCGACCGAGCGGCCGATATCAACGGCAATCTCGGTGCCGTAACCGCAGCCGGAAACGATGGCGGTTTCACCGGCCACATCCTTGGCGGCGGAAACGATGGTCGGAATTTCATCCGGCTTCAGCGAGAAGAACTCACCCGTGCCGCCGGCGGCAAACAGCACCGGCGCTTTATAACCGGCAAGCCATTCGACATGCGCCCTGTAACTGTCCTGGGCGAAACGGCCCTCGGAATCGAAATGGGTGACCGGGAAAGACAACAGGCCGGAGCCGAGCGCCGCCTTGATTTGTTCAGGGTTCATGTTTGGTATTCCTTTGCAAATTCATTGACTGGAAGCCACCTAACCCGGTTGCCGCATGCTTGTCAACAATTCATCATACATGTTGTATGATGAATTGTTGAAATCTGTAACAGATCAGCGCGCAAGCCAGCCGCCGTCCACATTGAGAATGGCGCCGTGCACATAATCCGCCGCCGGCGAAGCAAGGAAAACCGCCGCCCCGGCTATATCGTCGGCATGGCCCCAGCGGCCGGCCGGAATACGGTCGAGAATGGCCTTATTACGGGCCGCATCCGCACGCAGCGCCTCGGTATTGTTGGTTTCGATGTAGCCGGGCGCAATCGCATTCACATTGATGCCCTTTGCCGCCCACTCATTCGCCAGAAGCTTGGTGAGGCCCGCGACGCCATGTTTCGCCGCCGTATAGGACGGCACGCGAATGCCGCCCTGAAAGGAAAGGAGCGACGCGATATTGACCACCTTGCCGGACCGGCCTTTCGCCAGCAACTCTTTCGCAAAAGTTTGGGTGGTGAAAAACAGCGCCTTGAGATTGACGTCCATCACCTCGTCCCAGTCGAGTTCGGAAAACTCGACGGAATCGGCACGGCGGATAATGCCGGCATTGTTGACGAGAATATCGAAACCGGCGCCGGCAAAACTGTCCTTCGCCGCCAGCGGATCTGCAAAATCGATAGACAATGCGCTGGCTCTGCCGCCGTCCCTGGCGATCATCTCCAGCGTCTCATCCGGCGCGCGGCGGGCGGCGCAGACCACCTCCGCCCCGGCAGCAGCGAGCCCCACCGCAATTGCCTGGCCAAGCCCCGTATTCGCGCCGGTGACGAGCGCTTTACGCCCCTGAAGCGAAAAGGGATTCTTCATTTCAGATCTCCCGGCTGGATGAAGTCCATGTCGGTGTAATCGACATTGTCTCCCGCCATGGCCCAGATGAAGGTGTAAGAACCGATGCCGGCGCCGGAATGGATGGACCAGGGCGGGGAAATCGCACCCTCTTCATTCGAAATGAACAGATGCCGGGTTTCCTGCGGCTCGCCCATCAGATGCAGCACGCGCGACTTCTCATCCATGCCGAAATAGAGATAGGCCTCCATGCGGCGATCGTGAATATGGGAAGGAATGGTGTTCCAGACCGAGCCGTCCTCCAGGGTCGTATACCCCAGTACCAGCTGGCAGCTTTCCATGACCAGCGGATGGATGAACTGGTTGATGGTGCGCTTGTTGGAGGTTTCCGTCGCGCCGAGCTTGACCTCCTTGCTATTGGCCAGTGTCACGAGCTTTGCCGGCAGGCTGCGATGCGCCGGGCAGGAGGTGATGTAGAATCGCCCTGCCCCGTCAAAGGTCACCGCACCGCTGCCTGCGCCGAGATAAAGCACATCGCCGCGATTGAGGGTATAGGTCTCGCCGCCGGCGCTGACCGTGCCGGTCTCGCCGACATTGACGATGCCCATCTCACGCCGGTCAAGGAAGGACGGCGTTTTGGTCTCTTCCACCTTGTCCAGCGTCAGCGGCGCACCGTTCGGCACCGCGCCGCCCATCACGAAACGGTCATAATGGGTGTAGATCAGCCTGATTTCGCCGGAACGAAACATGTCGTTGGCGAGGAAATGCCGGCGGAGCCCTTCGGTATCCAGCGTTTTCGCATATTCCGGGTTCACGGCCTGCCTTGTTTCGACGGTCAACATCAAACTCATCCTTCATGATTGTTGCGTATGGCACATAATATATGTTATCCGCTTTTTGTACGATCTGTATGACAAGGTCAAGAGGCATAGGCATATCTCGACCACGCCAGGGACGTGCAACGCTGAGGGAGAATGGCAATGAAACGGCTTCTTGTTACCGGTGCTGCGGGCCAGCTTGGCCGCGTTATGCGCAAACGCCTTGCATCGATGGCCGAGACCATTCGCCTTGCCGATCTCGCCCCGCTCGATCCGGCAGGCCCGAACGAGGAATGCATGCAATGCGACCTTGCGGATGCAGACGCAGTGGACGCCATGGTTGCCGGTTGCGACGGCATCGTTCACCTTGGCGGCATATCGGTGGAGAAGCCTTTCGAACAAATCCTTCAGGGCAACATCATCGGGCTTTATAATCTCTACGAGGCCGCCCGCGCCCACGGCCAGCCGCGAATTGTTTTCGCCAGCTCCAACCATACGATCGGCTATTATCCCCAGACCGAACGGCTTGGTCCCGACGTTCCCTTCCGCCCGGACGGCCTCTACGGCGTTTCCAAATGTTTCGGCGAAAACCTCGCCCGCCTGTATTTCGAGAAATTCGGACTGGAGACGGCGCTTGTGCGCATCGGCTCCTGTACGCCGGAACCCAACAATTACCGCATGCTGTCCACCTGGTTTTCTCATGACGATTTCGTGTCGCTGATCGAAGCGGCGTTCCGCGCACCCGTTCTCGGCTGCCCGGTCGTCTGGGGGGCCTCCGCCAACGATGCAAGCTGGTGGGACAATTCGCATCTCGGCTTTCTGGGATGGAAACCGAAGGACAATGCCGAGGCCTTCCGGGAGCACATCGCCCGGACAGTTCCCAAACCGGACCCGAGCGACGCGGTAGTCCGCTTTCAGGGTGGCGTGTTTGTCGACAATCCGATCTTCAAGGAGACGTGAAATGTCGCACGGACCTTTCCTGCTAAAACGGCGGGATTGCATGCCAGGCCGCGAATGACGTATCGAGGAACGGTGCACGCAACCGACATTTTTTAGAACGGCGACCAAGATGACAAAAGCGACAAGCTTCGAACCGGCAGCTCCACAAGGCAGAACGCTTGTGGTGAAGGTTTCGGAGGAACTCCGCAGCCAGATCGCCAAGGGTCGTTACAAGACGGGTGAGCGCCTGCCCTCCGAGGCGCAGATGACGCAGGAATTCGGTGTCAGCCGTACCGTGGTGCGGGAGGCGATCGCCTCGCTGCGATCCGACGGTCTGGTCGAGCCGCGTCAGGGCGCGGGTGTTTTCGTACTGGAACCCGCACCCACTGAGCGGCGTCCCTTCCACAATGTCGATCTTGCGCGCGTCTCGTCGCTGATCGAAATGCTGGAATTGCGCACCGCCGTTGAAGGTGACGCCGCCGGTCTTGCCGCCATTCGCCGTTCGCCGGCGCAGGAGGAAAAGATCATCGAGGCCTTCGATGCCTTCCGCGCCAGCGCCACTAAGGGCGTGCCGACGGCGGAGGCCGATTTCGCCTTCCATCTCGCCATTGCCGAAGCGACCAACAATCCCCGCTTCAGCGAGTTTCTGCAGGTGCTCGGCCCCACCCTCATTCCGCGCCGCGCCGTGGCCGAAAACGGCACGGAAACCGTGCTTTCGCCCGCCGATCTCGCCCGGCTCGTCGGTGAACATGAAGCGATCCTGATCGCGATACAGGACGGCGACGAGGAGGCGGCGCGCAGCGCCATGCGCAGCCATCTGAAAAGCAGCCAGACGCGTTATCGCTCCATGCTGCGCGCGCCGCGCTGAGACTACCTGTTTAAACCGCATTGCATGACTGAGGAGAACGATATGCAGCAGCTTCCGACCTTCCCCACCGTTTCCCCCGACGATGGCGTGGAGCGCACCGTGCTTTCCGAAGCGCCGGAACTGATGGTGGTCTCCTTCCGCTTCAAGACCGGCGCCGAAGGCAGGCTGCACAGCCATCCGCATGTGCAATCCACCTATGTCGCCAGTGGCAGCTTCCGCTTTTATCGCGACGGTGAGGCCTACGACCTTCAGAAGGGCGATAGCCTCGTCATTCCCGGCCATATCGAGCACGGCTGCCTGTGTCTGGAAGAGGGCGAGCTGATCGACTGCTTTACCCCGCGCCGCGACGATTTCCTCTGATCCGGCGCTCAGTCCGCCGATAAATCCCGCAGGGCGCGTGGCAGGCTGTTCATGCATTCCGCGCCGGAGGAGGTGACGAGGAACTGGTCCTCGATCATCAGCGCGCCCAGCCCTTCGCCATAAAACGGCGCTTCGAGCGCCACGACCATGCCGGGAAGAATGATTTCCGGATTGTCATGGGAAAAGAACGGCCATTCCTCGATGCCCACGCCACCGCCGACGGAATGGCCGAAATGGCCGCGATAATATTCGCTGAAACCTTGCCTGCGCATCGAGGCCAGCATGGCGGCGTGCACAGCACCGAATGTATTGCCGGGACGAATCACTTCGAGCCCGCTGGCAAAGGCCGCTTCCAGGGCGCTGAAAACATCGGCGGCCAGCGGCGAGACCGCCCCCCACGAAAAACTCCGCGCGCCATCCGATGAATAACCGTCGACCAGCGTGCCGACATCAGCCTTGATGAGCGCACCCGGCGTAACAACCGCCGCCATATCCGACAAAGCGGGTCCGACGGATATGTAATCCCAATGGCCGCTCAGCGAAAACCCGGATTTCGCGGCATGGGCCTGTGCGCCGGCCTTCCAGGCAGCGGAAAGCCCGCCGAGCGCCGCGCCGGGTCTCACGGCAGCAGTCATCGCGACCAGCCCGGCCTCAGCCGCCGCTGCCGCGCGTCTCAGAAGCTCGATCTCACGCTCGGATTTCACGGCGCGCAGACGGCGCAGCGCGGCCGATCCGTCAACCCAATCGACATCGGGCAGCGCCTGACGCAGCGCCAGAAAATCGGCGGCGGGCATGAATTCGAGGTCTGCGCCAATGCGCGCCGCCGACAGCCCGCGCTCCCGCAGCAGGTCAGCCAGAAGGCCGAAACAGGCGGCGCGGTCGAATGTTTCCGGCCTAGGGCCACCGGAATTGTTGCGGCGATAGGCCTCGTCCACCTGCGCGATGGTTTCGGCGCCCGACAGATCGACCAAATCGATCCAGATGCGATGGCAGCGCAGATCGACATCCGGCGCGGCCTTTCTGACAAGCGGGGCGGCATGATCGCTGACGACAGCCGCAATTGGCGCATCGGCATCGGCCGGCACCAGCGCAATCGCCGAACCCGCCCTGCCCCACATGGTCGCGACACCGGCATGGGCGCCGACTGCATAACGGAAGGCCTCGGGCTGGAAAAGCACCAGCGCCTCAATATCCGCTTCCCGCATCAGTTGCTGGGCACGGCTTCGGTCGATATCGCTCATGGGAACCCCGGTATATCATTTACCTGCAATGCCAGGCCGCACGGTTTATGAGCCTACGCTTTAGCAGTCACCGGGGAAGGAATGAAGGTGGAAGATAACATCTCCACCTCGAAGATCGCCAGTTGGAACGAGCGGTTACCGCCTGTTTCTTCTCCCCGCCGGGGAGAAGTCCGCGGCAGCGGGATGAGGGGGCAAGGGTAGAGATATGCGGAGAGCTAGCCCCCTCATCCGACCCTTCGGGCCACCTTCTCCCCGGCGGGGAGAAGAAATATGCCGCAACGTCTTGCCCTATCCGAATGAGCGGCGGATAAATCCGCCGTCTCATTGCCTCTCACGCCTCCAGCCACTTCACCTGCTCGGCCGTCAGCCTGATATCCAGCGCCGAAAGACTGTCTTCCAGCTCCGCAATCGTGCGCGGCCCGATCAGCGGAATAACCGGGAAAGGCTGGGCGATGACATAGGCGAGCGCGATATGGATCGGGTGCCGCCCAAGTTTTTGCGCAAGCTCGATCGCCCGGTCGCGGCGGACGAAGTTGCGGTCGGAATACCAGACGCGGACGATTTCTTCATCGTCATGCTTTTCGCGCCCTGCCCTGTCCGTGAAAAATCCGCGCCCCTGGCTGGACCAGGCAAAATTGGGAATCTGGCGGGATTTCAGCCATTCCTTCCACTCGTCATCCGATGCCGCAACGCAGCCCGCCCAGATGGGATCTAGCATTTCCGCCAGAGAGAAATTGTTGGAAAGCGCGGCCGGAGCCTGCTTGCCGTTCTTCGCAGCATAGGCGGCCGCCTCATCCATGCGCTCGCGTGTCCAATTGGAACCGCCGAAAATACCGCGAATACGTCCGCGCCGGACTTCGGCATCCATTGCATCGACGAACTCGTCGACCGGAACGTCAAGATTATCGCGATGCATGAAATAGGCATCGACATAATCCGTCTTCAGCCGCGTGAGCGACTGATCGAGTTGTTTTGCGATCATGTCAGGATAGCAGAGCGGCGAATGTGCGCCCTTGCCGATCAGCACGATCTCTTCGCGCGGCACGTTGCGGCTGGTGTGCCAGTCGCCGAAAATCGTCTCCGTCCTGCCTGCACCATAGACATAGGCCGTATCGAAGAGATTGCCGCCCGCCTCGTAAAAAGCATCCAGCGTCAGGGATGCGGAAGCGAAATTGGGGAAGAATTCGAAACCGAGCGCGACCACGGAAGCGGGCTTGGCAAGGCCCGGTATCTGCCGCTTGGGAACCGAATTTCCGGCGACGACCTTGCCACCGGCGATATTGGCAATGCGCGACGTTGCTTTTTCGACGCTGTATTCCAGTCCGACGGAAGCCCGCCACTGGTCCATGACACGCAGATTGCCGAGACTATCGGCCCAGGCCATGCCGGGTGCATCGAATTCCTTTTTGCCTTGCCGGATCGCCTCGCCGGCCGCATCGACCTCGAAGGAATAAAGCCAGCGATCCTCCGGCAACTCGATGGTTTCCACCTTGTCGCCCTTGATGATATCGATCCGGCCGGTGCCGCCCTTGTGGCCGGCAGCGAACCAGAAATCCTTGACCTCGATACGGCCTTCCGAGCCGATGATGCGCAGCACATTGTCCTGCGCCGCCATGATCGAGCACGAGACTTCGGCGACGATGCCGTTTGCGAATTTCAGCACGGCCGAGGCCCATTCATCGACACCCGACTGGCCGAGTTGGGCGACGCCCGCCACCTTTTCCGGTTCGGCGAAGGGTTTTCCGTCCACGGCGCCGGCGATCATCCGCACCATGGAAACCGGATAACCGCCGACATCAAGAATGCCGCCGCCCGCCGTTTCATTGGCAAACAGCCGGTGATCGGCCCGGAACGAACCCATGTTGAAACCGAAGCTGGAGCGGATGATGCGGATATCGCCCACCGCCCGGGCCTTCACCAGTTCCAGCAATTTCGCCGTCTGCGGATGCAGGCGGTACATATAGGCCTCGCCGGCGAAGACGCCTGCCTTTTTCGCCTCGTGGAAAATGGCGTCGGCATCATAGGCCGAGAGCGCGATGGGTTTTTCCACCAGCACGTTCTTGCCGGCCCGGATCGCCTTGATCGCCCATTCGGCATGGCCGGTATGGGGTGTGGCGATATAGACCGCATCGATATCGGGATCGGCAAGCAGCGCATCGTACCCATGGATGATGCGCGCACCGGCGAAGGCCTCGGCAAGGCCGGGCTTGTCCGGATTGCGGGTGGCGATGGCCTCTAACCTGCCGGTGCGGGAATGCGCGATACCATCGGCAAAAGTCCTGGCGATGGTACCCGGGCCGATGATGCCCCAGCGGATCGGTTGTTCGGTCGTCATGAAATCCTCGTCCTTCATATCAGTCTTGGGTGCTTGGGAAAGGGTTCAGCGCAGGCGGTCGCCCCTGCTGTCGAAAAGGAAAGCCCGGCGGGCGGAAAGGCCGACCGTCAGCCGGTCACGATTGCCGACATCGCGCGACTCCGGTCGCTCGATGATGAGCTGCTCGCCGCCTTCGGTTCGGGCATAGACATAGCTGGTGTTGCCGAGATGCTCGGCGACATCGACATGAACGGTGAGATCGGCATCGCCCCCGCCCGCATCGGCAAAATGTTCCGGCCGGATGCCAAGCGAAACCTTGGCTCCCTCGCTCAAACGGCTTTTCACCGGCAGGCTCAGCCGCACCGCAGGATCGCTGTCGAGCGAGAGCGTAACGCTCTCCGCGCCTCTGCCGATGATGGTGGCGTCGAGGAAATTCATCTTCGGCGACCCAACGAAACCGGCAACGAAGCGGTTGGCGGGATCGTCGTAAAGATCGAGCGGCGCGCCGACCTGTTCGATATTGCCCGCCCGCAGCACCACGATCTTGTCGGCCAGCGTCATCGCCTCGGTCTGGTCATGCGTCACATAAATCATCGTGGTGCCGAGCTGCTTGTGCAGCCGCGAGATTTCCACGCGCATCTGCACCCGCAATTCCGCATCGAGGTTCGATAGCGGCTCGTCGAACAGGAAGACCTGTGGTTCGCGCACGATGGCGCGGCCGATCGCGACGCGCTGGCGCTGGCCGCCGGACAGCTGTTTCGGCCGGCGCTGCATCAATTCGTTGATCTGCAGGATTTCGGCGGCGCGGTTGACCCGCTTTTGCGTATCGGCCTTCGGGTTGCCGTTCATTCTAAGGCCGAAGGAGAGGTTTTCCGCCACCGTCATATGCGGATAAAGCGCATAGGACTGGAACACCATGGCAATGCCGCGATCGGCCGGATCGGCATCGCTGACCGTTCTGCCGCCGATCACGATATCGCCGCCGGAAATATCTTCCAGCCCGGCGATCATTCTGAGAAGCGTGGATTTGCCGCAGCCGGACGGGCCGACGAAAACGACGAACTCCCCGTCCTTTACCTCCAGATTTGCGCCATGGATCACTTCCAGCGCGCCGTAACGCTTGACCACGTTGTTGAGCGAAAGTTCCGCCATGCGGCCCCCTTACTTGACTGCCCCGGCGGAAATGCCGGCGATGAAGTGGCGCTGCAAAGCCACAAAAACCACGAGGATGGGTGCGGTGAGCAGCACCGCGCCGGCCATGATGCCGCCCCATGACACTTTGGTCAGCCCGATGAGGGTGCCAAGCGCCACGGGTGCGGTCATCATTCCTGGGCGGGAATTGATGAGAAGCGGCCAGAGGTAATTGTTCCACGAGGCCAGGAAGAGAATGATGGAGAGCGCCGCCATGGTGGGCCGCGCGAGCGGCAAAGCGATGCGCAGGAATATCTGCCATTCCTTGACGCCTTCCACGCGTGCCGCATCGAAAAGCTCAGTCGGCATCATCGAGAAGGATTGCCGCATGAACAGAACGCCGAGCGAGTTGAACAGCGGCGGCACGATCAGCGCCACCCAGGTGTTGGCGAGCTTGAATTCGCGCGCCACCATGATGAATTGCGGAATGACAACGACGGCAAACGGAAGGGTGATGGTGCCGAGAATGATGGCGATGACCACCCCGCGCCCCGCAAAGCGGTAACGCGCCAGCGCCCAGCCGGCCATCGACGTCAGAAACACCGAAAGCACGGTGTAAATGACGGCGACGGTGATCGAGATGAACATGGCCCTGAGAAAATTGGTATCCGCCTGCAGATTGTTGAAATTCTCGACGAAATTGGTGGATGGCACCAGCACGATATCCGGGCTGAAAATGCCGTAATCCGGCATGGTCGAGAACACGAACATCATCCACAGCGGAAACAGCCAGATGATGGCAAGCGGCGTCAGCGCCGCATGCAGCGCGATCTTCTGCCAGAAAAGCGATCTCGATTTCGATCTCATTTCGGCTCCCTCCCGACCCAGAGATTAAGCAGCGAAATGGCGATGGCGAGCGCCGCCATGGTGTAGGCAATGGCCGAGGCATAACCGAAATTGAGCGAGGTAAAGCCCTGGCGGTAAAGGAACAGCCCCAGCGTCTCTGTGCCCCCGCCCGGCCCGCCCCTGTTGGTGATGAGGAAGGGTTCGGCAAACAGCTGCATGGTGCCGATGACCGACAGGACGACGCAGAACAGGATGATGGGTTTAAGCAACGGCAGGGTGATATAAAAGAACTGCTGGCGCTTGCTCACCTTGTCCAGCGTCGCCGCTTCATAGACATCGCCGGGGATGGATTGCAGGCCGGCGAGAATGATGATGGCGTTATAACCCGCCCAGCGCCAGGTGACGGCGATGATGACGAGCGCCATGGCCGCATTGGCATTGTCGAACCACGAGATGGGCGAAAGGCCGACGGAGGTGATGAGCTTGTTGATGATGCCGAAATCGGCGCTGAACATCAGCCGGAACACCGCCGCATAGGCCACCTCGCCAACGACGACAGGCGCAAAAAAGGCAAAACGATAAAGCGGCCGCGCCTTTAGGAGCGGCGAATTCAACAGCACCGCCATGACGGTGGCGAGCGCGATCATCACGGGCACCTGAATGACCAGAATGATCAGCGTGTTATAAAGCGCATTATAAAAGGCCGGATCGGAAACGAGCCGCCCCCAGTTCATGGAGGGCGCAAACCGCCACGGATTGATGCGGGTATTCTGGAACGACAGCATGAACGAGCTGATGATCGGCCAGACCCAGAAGGTGGCGAAAATCAGGAGATAGGGCGCAAGGAACGCATAAGCGATCCTGTTCCTAGACGGCATGGTGACCTCCAGATGCCGGACGATGGGCCGGATAAATGGAAAAGCTTCAGAAAGGCCTGCCCTGTTTTTCAGGGAAAACGCCATTGCAAAACGCTGCGGCATATTTCTTCTCCCCGAGGGGGAGAAGGTGGCCCGAAGGGCCGGATGAGGGGGCTGGCTCTCGGTATATCTTTACCCTCGCCCCCTCATCCCGCTGCCGCGGACTTCTCCCCCTCGGGGAGAAGAAACTTATGGCACCCGCTCGGTCCTAACCGCCGGCTTACTCCGCCACCGGCAGGCCTGTCGCCGTTTCGATCTGCTTGGCGGCATCGTCGAGCGCCGCTTTCGCGTCGGGATAACCGCCCGCGAAATATTTCGTCTGCGTCGCCTTGTAGATCGCATCCGCATCCGACTGGAACGCCGTGCCGCGGCTCGGCACGATCTTCGGCAGGGTGGCGAGAATATCGGTCCAAACCGCCTGTCCGCCCCAATAGGGCTGCTTTTCCTTGACGAAAGGATCGTCGATGGCGGACAGCAGCGAAGGAACGAGGCCGAAGGATTTCAGCATCGTCACCTGTCCTTCATTGGTGGTGAGCGCGTAATCGATATATTTCCACGCGGCCTCCTTGTGTTCCGAGGTCGAGCTGATCGCCAGCGACGAACCGCCGAGATTGGCGGCGTGCGGGCCATCCGGCGTCAGGCTCGGCATCAGATAGACGCCCCATTTGCCGGAAAGATCAGGAGAGCCGGAACGAACCGTGCCCTCATACCAGGCGCCATACATCTGGCTGGCGGCCTTGCCGGCCGTATTGGCCTGGATTTTCTCATCCCAGATCGCCGCCGTGATGATGCCGGCGTCTTTCATTTCCTTGACCTTTTCAAGGGTCGCGACACAGGCAGGCTGGTTGATGGTGATGTTCTGGCCATCGGTCGAAAAGTAACCGCATCCCTGCTCATTGGCGATCATGCGAAACCATTCGCTATCGCCATTGAAATCGGCCTGCGCCATAACGGTGCCGGGATTGGCGGCCATGACCTTCTTGCCGGCGGCGATGAAATCATCCCAGCTTTTGATGGTGGCCGGATCGACGCCTGCCTTCTCATAGAAGTCGCGGCGATAAAATACCGCCACCGGACCGGAATCCCACGGCACCGCATAGGCGACGCCGTCAACCTCCAGTTCCGTGCGCTTGAAATCAGGAAAAAGCGCCTGTTTCTCAGGCGTATAGCCAAGCTCGGTCAGATTGGCGAAACAATCGGGGAAACGGCTCCAGAACAGTTCCGCCTCGAAATTTTCAATGGTGACGATATCAGGAAGACCATCGCCCCCGGCTGCGCAGGCAGCCAGCGTCTTGTCAAAAACCTGATTGTTTCCAAGGTCTTCAACGACGATCTTGATATCTGGATTCTGCTTATTGAAACCTTCGACCGTGGATTTCAGCGCGGAAGCCGCGACATTCCAGCTCCAGATGGTGACGGTTTCTGTTTGCGCGAAAGCCGGGGCTGCGAGAAGCAGCATGGCCGTAGACGCGCCAAGAAATTTCAAGCACATTGAAAACCTCCCTTTTTCAATTGCCGTTCTTCAGCGAACATGGGCACATTACCGGCGGCAGGAAATCTGTCTCGTAAAAAGGGAACATCGATTTGGCGGAAAGTAAGATTGCCGAAAGAGCCTTCTACCAGCCGGGTGCGAGCAGCATCGAAGGCATGCCGACAACGCTTCAGCTTTTTCACAATCATCCGCCCATCATGCTCAGGCCCCACTGGCACGCGCAGGTGGAAGTGAATTATGTGATGTCGGGATCGGTGCATTACCGCATGGGCGATCATGAACTTTCGCTCGAGGCTGGCCAGATGTGCATCTTCTGGGGCGGCCAGCCGCACCAGATGGACCATTCCTCCGACGATTCCTTTTATGCAGGCGCGCATCTGCCGCTCGTGCATTTCTTCCGCATGCGCCTGCCGGCCGCCGTCTCCAGCCAGTTGATGGGCGGTGCGACGATGGTGAGTGCCGAGACGGACAGGGCGGATGCAGAAAATTTCGGCCGCTGGTTCCGCTACGTCACCTCGGGCGATCCGGCAAAAGCCCAGCACGCGGTCGAGGAACTGCTGCTCCGGGTCGAGCGGATGTTTCTGGAGCCTTACTCCGTCATATCCTCCGCTCTCGATGGAAAACGCAGACAGGATGACGAGGGCATGGCGCCCTCCATCGGCGTGGTGCGCATGTGCGACTTCATCGCCGCCAATTTTCTCGACGATATCGACGCGACGGAAATTGCCCGTGCCGCCTCGCTGCACCCGAAATATGCGATGAACCTGTTCCGCAAATCCACCGGCATGACGCTGATCAAATATCTGACCCTGCTCCGGCTTTCCCGCGCGCAGGCGATGCTGATGACCGGCAAGGACAATATCCTGCAGATCGCCATGGAAAGCGGCTTCGGCTCGGTCAGCGCCTTTAACAAGGCGTTTCGCCAGATCGCAGGCATGTCGCCTTCCGATTTCCGCCGCGACATGCGGGCGACGGCGGCTTAGTCTTCATTATCGGCGAAAGCAGCGCTGCGCTGCCGCGCCGCCTGCCGATAGGCCCTTGGTGAACTGCCCAGCATTCGCCGGAACATGGTGGTGAAAGCCGGGATGTTTTCATAACCGGCATCCAGCGCCACATTCGTCACCGCTTCGCCGGCCGCCAGTCTCGGCAGGGAGGCGAAGATACAGGCCTGCTGGCGCCAGGTGACGAAACTCAACCCCAGCTCCTTGCGGAACAGCCGCGTAAACGAGCGCCGGCTGATGCCCATGGCCACCGCCCAGTCATCGATCTCCACCCGCGCCACCGGCTTTTTCAGGAAATCACGGCACAGCGCCGCCAGCCGCTCGTTATCGGGAAAAGGCAGCCCGAGCGGCCGTTCCGGCAGACGGTTGATCTCGTCCAGCAACAGCGCCCGCACCAGACCGCGCCGATGGAAAGCGGGTGGCTCATGCTCTTCGCCCAGCAGTTCCGCAATCAGGCTGGAGGCGAGATCGGTGATTTCCACCACCCGCGGCACTTCCGCCTGAAACAGGTCGGGATGCACATAGATCGATTGCATTTCCACCGTCGATATGGTTTCCGACTCGTGTTCCAGGCCGGCGGGAATAATCAGCCCATGGCCGGGCGGTATCATCCAGCGACCATCGGCGGTGCTGACCAGAACCACGCCCCGGCGGGCATGCCAGATCTGCGCCCGCAGATGGCTGTGGACCGGTGCGCGATGTCCCTTGGCATAGGTGCGGGAAATCGCCAGCACCGGCTCGTTGGTGCCATCGATCAAATTCAGCATGTAGTTGTGGTCTTCGGCAGAAAAGGAGCCGAAGATCATGGAATTGTTTTTTGCCATTTGGCCCACTCACAAAGAAAATCGTCCAGAGCAAAGATGCAGGCCAGAAACAATATGAATAAAAGCGGGAAGAAATAAAGACATGTTTCCCGCCTTCCGCCGGGAACCGGAGAGGAATTCATCATGGCCACTGTCACCAGCGCCAGCACCAGCACCGGGTTCAACCCGCAACGCACGGCGTTTTCAATCATCGCAGCCGCCAGCTTCTGCCACATGCTGAACGACATCATGCAATCGCTGCTGACGTCGCTTTATCCGCTGCTGAAAGCCAATTACGCGCTCGATTTCGTGCAGATCGGCCTGCTTACCTTCGCTTTTCAGGTCACCGCCTCGCTGCTGCAGCCCGTTGTCGGCATGGTGACGGATCGCTGGCCGATGCCGTTCTCCCTGCCCGTCGCCATGCTGTCCACCTGCGCCGGCCTCATCACGCTTGCTTTTGCCCATAGTTTCGAGGTTCTGGTGATCGGCGCCTGCCTCATCGGCATCGGTTCGGCGATCTTCCATCCGGAAGCTTCCCGCGTCGCGCGCCTCGCATCCGGCGGCCGCCATGGTCTGGCCCAGTCATTCTTCCAGGTGGGCGGCAATACCGGCACGGCCATCGGCCCGCTGCTCGCCGCCTTTATCGTCATCCCGCTCGGTCAGACGAGCCTCAGCTGGTTCTCGCTGATCGCGCTCGTCGGTTTTGGCGTGCTTTCCTGGGTTGGCGTCTGGTACACCCGCCACCGCCGCGCAACCGTTGGCAAGGCGCCGGCCAGCCGCACGCTTCCCCTTGCCCGTGGCACGGTGATCATGACGCTTCTGGTGCTGGTGGTTCTGACCGCTACCAAGAATGCCTATCTCGCCAGCCTGTCCAGCTACTTCACCTTCTACACCATCGACAAGTTCGGTCTTGGTGTTCAGGACGCACAGGTTCTGCTGTTCCTCTTCCTCGGCGCTTCGGCACTGGGCGTGTTCTTCGGCGGCCCGATCGGCGACCGCTTCGGCTCGCGCGTCGTCATCTGGTTCTCGATCCTCGGCGTCATTCCCTTCGCGCTGCTGCTGCCCTATGCGAACCTGTTCTGGACAGCCATTCTCGTCGTCGTCATCGGCTTCGTGTTCTCCTCCGCTTTCTCGGCCATCGTCGTGTTCGCGCAGGAACTGGTGCCGGGCCGCGTCGGCCTCATCGCCGGCATGTTCTTCGGTTTCGCCTTCGGTTTCGGCGGCATCGGGGCGGCAGTTCTGGGCGTTTATGCGGATAAGGAAGGCATCGAATTCGTCTACCGCATCTGCTCCTACATGCCGCTGCTCGGCCTGCTCACGGTGTTCCTGCCGAAACTGCCGAGCCACCGCTAAAAGCCTCGCGTTCAACGCTTTTCAATACGGCGGTCACCTGTGATACTCAGGTGACCGCCGTATTCCGTTGAGCAAAGCCCTACCCATGCAAATCCCGATAAAATCGATCCTCGTTTTCCACGCCGCGGCAAGGGCGGGCAGCATTTCACGGGCGGCGGAAGAGTTGAGCGTCACCCCTTCGGCCGTTTCCCAGCAGATCCAGTTGCTGGAAGGCCAGCTCGGCACGACGCTGATGGCGCGAACCGGCCGCAAGGTGACATTGACGGAAGCGGGCGAACGCTATTTCTCGATGATCACCGCCCAGATCGAGCAGATATCAGACGCCACCGACAGTATTCGCGGCTTCCGCTCGGTCACCACGCTGACGATCCGGGCGACGCCGACCATTTCAAACAAATGGCTGCTGCCGCGTCTCGGCTCGTTTCTGGAGGAGCACCCGGAACTGGAAGTGCGCCTCGACGGCACCAACGAGCCGACGGATTTTTCACAGGAACTTGTCGATATAGAGCTGCGCCATGGCGATGGCCGCTGGCCGGGCCTCTTCGTGGAAGGGCTGGTGGAGGAGGAATTCCTGCCGGTCTGTTCGCCGAATTATAAGGGTGCGGGTAAATTTCTGCCCGAGGAATTGCAGAACCAGCGGCTGATCCATTCGGTGAAGGCGCAGGCGCAATGGAACCACTGGTTCCCTCTGGCCGGTGTGACAGCCGAAAAGCGCTGGCGGCGGGTGCTGTTCGACCGCAGCCACATGGCCATCGATGCCGCCGTTCTCGGCATTGGCGTGGCGCTGGAAAGCACATTGATGATGGAGCGGGAGCTGCAGGACAAGATGCTGGTGCCGGCCGTGACGGACGCGCCGCGCATCAAGCTCGTCACCCAATGGATCGTCTGCCCGCATTCCCATCTGCGGCAGAGAAAAGTCATGCTTTTTCTGGAGTGGATGCGAAAACAACGCGACGAGTGGCAAGCCCGTCGCGTTGTCTGATGTTTCAGGCAATCCGTTTTCGCGTCAATAAAGCCCCATCAGCCGGATTGGCCCGAGCGTCAGCACCGGGAACAGCACCAGCGCGAAGATGGCGAGCGTCAACACCGTCATCGGCGCCAGCGAACCGCGAATGACATCCTCGATCTTCATGTTGGCCACCTGTGCCGCCGCAAACAGGCAGACCCCCACCGGCGGCGTCACGAGCCCGAGTGTCAGCGTCATGACAGTCACGATCAGGAAATGGATCGGATCGATGCCCAGCGCCTCCACCGGCGGCATCAGCACGGGGATGAGGATAAACATCGCCGGGATCGCTTCCATGAAGATGCCGATGATGAGCAGGAACACAAAGATGACGAGCATGCCGGTCATTGGCCCGAGATTCATGGCCTTCAGGAGATCGGCGACCTGCTCCGGCAGGCCATCGAAAGTGAAGACCCAGGCGGCGAGCTGCGAGGTGGCGGCGATGAACAGGATGGTGCCGGAAATGCGCGCCGTCGAGATCAATATTTCCGGCAGCTCCCGCACCGGCAGCGTACGATAGACGATGACGCCGAGCACCGCGACATAAACCACCGCGATGGCAGCGGCCTCCGTTGGCGTGAACAGGCCGCTGGCAATGCCGATGATCAGGATCAGCGGTGTCAGCATCGGCAGGATTGCGCGCAGACCGGTGACGACCACCAGACGGAAATTGAACGGTGTCGGCGGATTGTAACCGTAATGCACCGAATAGAAGTGGTTGAAGACCAGGAAGGCGAAGGCGATGAAGAGGCCGGGCACCAGACCGGCGATCAGCAGCGTGCCGATCGACACATTGGCGATGGAACCGGCAATCACGATCAGGATCGACGGCGGAATGATCGAGGAGAGCGTGGACGTGCAGAGCGTCATGCCGACGGCATAACCCTTCGGAAAACCGTGGCGCTCCATGGCCTTGATTTCGATGGCGCCGACCGAGGCGATATCGGCGACGGACGAGCCGGAGACGCCGGAAAAGATGACCGACGAGATGACATTGACATGGCCGAGCCCGCCGGGAAGCCAGCCGACCATGGCCTCGGCGAAATCAAAGATGCGCTCCGCCACCCGCCCCCGCTCCATGACCGTGCCGACGAGAATGAACAGCGGCACGGCAACGAGCAGGAAGGAGTTCATCGACGAGAACATCGTCTGCGACAGCAGGTCCATGGGCATGGAGGTGAAGAGCCACAGCGTGCCGACACTCGCGAGCGCGAGCGCGATGGCAAGCGGCACGCCGAGCATGCTGAGACCGAAAAAAGCGACGAGAAGAAAGACCGACATGGCTCAATGTCCTGCTGAAATGGAGATATCGGCATGGGCGATCTCATCCGCCGGCAGACCAAGCTCGGGAAGCGCGATGAGCTCCCGGCGGCTGCGCAGCGATTCGATGATGGCCAGCACGGCGATGACGGCGGAAACCGGCAAGACGATGCCGATGGTCCACATGGGGATCGGCAGGGTGGCGGCGGTCTCGTTCATCATGATCTGCTGGCGCACTAGGGTCAGGCCCGTCCAGCCCATCATGCCGAAAAAGAACACCGAGGAACCGACATAGATCGGCACCGCCAGCCGCCGGAAGAAGCGGTGAAACAGCACTAGAAACACCACGACACGGGCGCTTTCCACGGTGCGGAAACCGGCCGCAAGGCCAAGGAAGACCATCCAGATGAAAAGAAAGCGGGTCGCCTCCTCGGTCCAGGGAAGCGGGCTGCCGGCAAGGCGGCCAATGACCTGAAGAAGAACGACGATGAGAATGCCGGCACAGGCTGCCCCTGCGGCCACATCGGCGATGAGTTTAACGATGGTGCCGAGCACCGAAGGTTTCGTATCGTTCATGACAATACCCTTCCACTGCTGAAACCGGATATCCGGTAAACGAATGCCACCCTGCCTCTGCGGCAAAGCAACCCTTACTGACGTTGGGGAAGGCCGGACCGAGATCCGGCCATCCACCGGCGCAACACGTCAGTTCGTCTTGAGGAAAGCCTGCGTCTTGTCGAAGAAAGCCTGATCTTTCACCAGTGCGGAGAACTTCGCCGAAAGCCCGGCCGCGACCTCTACGAAGGCCTTGCGTTCGTCATCGGTCAGCGTGTTGACCTCCATGCCGTTCTTCTTCAGCGTTTCGAGCGACTTGTCGATATCGGCAGCATCGTTCTGCGCCTTCCAGGCTTCGGTCTCCACGGCTGCTTCCTTCAGCGCGACCTTGAAGTTCTCATCGAGACCTTCGAAGCGGGCCGGGTTCATGCCCAGCACCCAGGCGTCAGCAATGTGATTGCTGATCGTCAGATACTTCTGCACCTCGTAAAGCTTGGCGCTGACCGGCACGTTGACCGGGTTTTCCTGCCCGTCGACGACTTTCAGCTGAAGAGCGTTATAGACTTCGGCAAAGGCCATAGGCGTCGGAGCAGCCCCCATGGCGCCGAAGAATTCGACCCAGAGCGGATTGTTCGGCACGCGCAGCTTCATGCCCTTGAGATCGGCCGGCGATTTGATCGGCGCCTTCGAATTGGTGATCTGGCGCAGCGGCCGCGACCAGAGATCGAGCCCGAGAATGCCGATTTTGCTCAGATCGGTGGAAAGTTCCTTGCCGAGATCGCTGTCGAGATAGACCCTGAGCTGGTCGATATCGCGGAACTGGTAGGGAATGGCGATGGCCGTGAACTTGGGATTGAAGGTCGCGTAAAGCGAGGTCGAATTCAAAAGCATGTCCAGCGAACCGCCGGCCAGCTGCTTGACACCCGCTGAAGGGTCGCCGCCATAAAGCGTGCCGTTCGGAAACACCTTGATCTTGAGCTTGCCATCGGTCTTTTTCGAAACGATCTCGGCAAACTTGTTGGCGGCAAGCGTGATTTCGGACGTATCCGCATCGGGCGTCGAAAGTGTCAGCGTTTCCGCCTGTGCGATGGATGCGACCAGCATGGTGGCGGCCAGAGCCAGCCCGTAAAGTTTTGAAATTTTCATGTGTTCCTCCCTTTGTTGTATCTCAAACAGTTTCGAGCGTTCCTCCGAACGCATTCATGCGCTTAATTTCAAGTATCACACCGCTGTGATCAAGCTCGCCCGCGCCATGCTCGACCATGGAGCGGAACAGCCGGTCAACCTCCTCGCCGACCGGTAGTCTGAGGCCCCGGCTTCTGGCGAAGGCCAGCGCCGTGGACGTATCCTTCACCTGATATTTCGCCGGCCCGCCGGGACGGAAATCGCCTTCCACCATGCGTTTTCCGTGTTGGCGGAAGACGGTGGAATCGGCGAAGCCGCCAAGCAGCGCGTGGCGCACCTGCGCCGGGTCCGCTCCCCCCTCTTCCACAAGGGTCAGAGCTTCGGCGACGGCGCAGATTGTCGAGGCGACGATCAGCTGGTTGGCAAGCTTGGCCAATGAGCCGCAGCCCACCGGCCCGACATGGGTGACGCGGCCAAGGCAATTGAGGAGTGGCCGCAATGCATCCACATCCTGCTGTTCGCCGCCGGCCATGATGGCGAGCGTTCCTTCGATCGCTCCCTTTTCACCGCCGGAAACCGGTGCGTCGACATATGCGACGCCATAAGCCTTGGCCACCTCTGCCTGTTCCCGTGCGCTGTCGACCGGGATGGAACTCATCACCAGCAGAATAGCACCGGGCTTCATGTTGGAAACGACACCCGAGGCACCGAGCAGAACCTCGTCACAGACCGGCCCGGAACTCAGCATGCAGATGACGACATCGGCTTCGGCCACGGCTTCGGCAGCAGTGGCCGCCGGCTGCACGCCTTTTGCCGCCAGAACCGCAGCTTTTTCAGCGCTGCGGTTCCAGGCTTTGACGGAAAACCCGGCCTCCGCCAGACGCCTCGCCATGGGGGCACCCATAATACCCGTTCCGATAACGGCGATCCGGCGGATGTCTGCCATCGCTCCCATCCTTCAAAGCCATTGCCGGTTCAGGAAACGCACCGGCAGTTCTTCTTCGATAAGGGCGGGAAAGGCCTCGCGAAACCGGTCGAGATGCGGTGTTTTGAGATGATCGTCGAAAGCCTGACGGCTGTTATAGACCTCGTAAAACACCACATTGTTCCCCGTTTCCGGCCGCACCACGTCGAATTGCCGGCAACCCGGTTCATCCTGAACCGAATGCTGGGCGTCCTCGCGCGCAGCGTCGAGAAAGGCATCCATAGCGTCAGGCTTCACCCGAAATTCCGCGATCACCACGAAAGCTCCCTTCGACATGTTCCGTTCTCCGTCCATTACGCAGCTGCGTCTTTTTGCGGACGGAAGCGGTTTTCCATGTCCTGACGCAACTTCACCACATCGAGGTCGTTCACCAGTTCCACATCGTCGAAGCTGACGATCTGGTCCTTTTTGATGGCGCGCTTCAGCTTGACATTATGGGCAAGGCCAATCGGCAGCGCCTTCATATCGAGGCTGCGGGTGGCCGGAATGGCGTTCGCCCAGACCGCGTATCCGCCCTCGCCGTCCAGCATCTCGCCTGGCTGCATGTCCTTCTTCGCCGTGGCGACGGCATCGCCGCGGAACTCCTTCGAGCAACCGGTCGCTTCATTGCGCAGCACGGCGGAAAGCACGCTGATCGAGGTTTCGAGACCGATAATGTGGAACGGACGCCACATGGAAGCATACCAGCCGGAGGGATCGGTCAGGAGGCCATATTGCTTGAAGCAGGCGCGGGCATATTCATTGTGGGCCTTGAAGGTGACGAAAACACCGTAGCGGATGTTGTTGAACACCTCGCGTCCATCGGGCTCCTGACTCGCGGCAATGTCGACGAGGCCGGAGCGCGCCATGCGGCCGCCATCGGCAGCGGGGCGGAAGACGCGGGCGAGATCGTGCAGGCCGGCGGGCGGAAAAGCCAGACCGTCATCCGGGCAATCCAGCCCCGTGCCATTGGCGACGGCCGCCATTTCAATGGCCGCCTTGGTGCCGTCGGTGAAGGAATTGTACATTTTTGGATTGAAGTCGCCCTTGGCCACTTCCTCGTCCGTCCAGCCGAAATAACCCCAGACCGTGTCCGGCGTCGAATAACGGTAACGCGGCTCGAAATTCATGCCCTTGCCGGCGGAAACGACCTCGAAACCGGTGGCGCGCGCCCAGTCGACCAGCTCGCAGATCAGCGCCGGCTGATCGCCGTAAGCCATCGAATAGATCAGGCCCTTGGCGCGGGCCTTTTCGGCAAGGATCGGCCCGACCATGACATCGGCTTCGACATTGACCATGACGACGTGCTTGTTGTGATCGATGGCGCCAAGCGCGTGGCGCGCGCCGGCCAGCGGATGGCCGGTGGCCTCGATCACGCATTCGATCTCACCGCAGGCGAAAAGCTCGTTCACATCGTCGGTTACATAGGTCTTGCCGCTCTTCAGCGCCTCGGCGCAGCTCTTCGCATCGTAACGCTCCTTCGGCCAGCCGACGCGATCCAGCGATTCCTTCGCCTTGCCGACATTGAGGTCTGCGACGGCGACCATGTGGAAACCGGCAATGCGCTGCGCCTGCGCCAGCACCATGGAGCCGAACTTGCCGGCACCGATGAGACCCACCCGAACAGGCTTGCCGCCGGCTGCACGCGCTGACAGAAGAGAATAGAGATTCATGTTTTGACATCCTTCGCTGGGGAAATTGCTGGCGAGAATGTCCAGTCAGCCCGGCGAAGGCCATGCGATACCGAGGCTGCGAAGGCTTATCCCTCGCGGCACGGACGGCATGACGATCCAACGTTCCTCCCGGATACCGGCACGCCTTTGCGCCGGCTCTCGCGGTCGCCTCCCAAAGCAACCTTGAGAACAGAGTAGGAGCGTTCAAATATTAGTTCTATTTAGAAAATCAGATTCTTTGTTTAGCTTATCTAACAAATCATCAGGCCGATTTGCGCAGCATCAGATCGGCGCTGAGGAGAATGCGCTCGCGCATCCGCGTCGTGTCATCCGCCTCCTCGTCCAGCTTCTGCAACAGAAGCTCGATCGACAGCCTGCCGATCTCGTTATAGTTCTGCGCTACCGTGGTAATCGGCGGGCACGCATAACGCGACAGCGGATGATCGTCATGGCCGGCGACCCTGAGGTCATAATCCGCACCATGGCCGACCCTGAGGCCCTTCTGGAAGGCGGCGGCGATGACGCCGAAGGCGATACGGTCGTTGGCGCACAGAATGGTGCGCGATGGCAGAGAACCCGCCCCTTCCAGCAGCCGGCCCGCCTCATCGAAGGCGAAACGCTCGAAATCCCAGGTGACAATATCCGGAACGTTGATCACCTGCGGCTCGAAACCAAGGCGCCGCATGGCCTCCTCATAGGCGGTGCGACGCGTGGCGGCATTGGTATTGACCTGCGGCATGTCGAAGAAACAGGGCGGCTCGCCCGAGCGGCAGAGATAATCCACCATCAGCCCCACGCTCTGGCGGTTGTCGGTGCCAACAAAGGCCGAGGTCTCGTCGAGCGGCGAATCGACATAAACAATCGGAATGCTGGCAGCGAGTTGCTCCAGCGTGGCGCGGTGGGATTTGACGCCCAGCGGCGCGATGATCGCGCCGGCGACATTCATCGACTTGAAAGTGCGGATGGCGCGGTCTTCGATTTCCGCCTTGCCATCCGAGGACAGCACGAAGGCAAGGAAGCCCGCCTCGTTGGCGATGAGTTCGATACGGCTCGTCAGCGCCATATAGAACGGATCGGTGGAATTCGGGATGATGATGCCGATGATATTGGAGCGGCGGCGGTTGAGATTGACGGCGAAAATATTGGGCCTGAAGCCCGATTTCTTCAGCGCATCCTCGATGGCGTCCCGGGTCTTCTTGCGGACCGAGGCCGGATCATTGAAGTATTTCGAAACAGTCGGGCGCGAAAGGCCGACGAATTCCGAAAACTCTTCCATCGTCCTGATAGATTTGGCCAAAGTGCTTGCCCCCATGAAATATTACATGTGGTACTTTATATCGACCGGCCTTCGCACGAAAAGCCGGTCGACTGCGGTTATCAACCACCAAACGATCATTCGGCTGCAAATTGCACTTTCATGGTGGCCGGATCGGATGGTTTCTTCGTAAAGAACGGCAGCATCTCCGAAAGCGGCAGCCGATGCGAGACAAGCCGCGCCATGACATCGCCATCCGTTTCCAGAATGGCGAGCGCCTGCGGTATGTTGCGGTTCAGCGAATGCGAACCGACGAGCTTGAGCTGACGCCTGAAGATTTCGAAGGGTGCGACCGAAATGCGGGCATCCGGCGCGCAGACGCCGAAGAACAGTGCCGTGCCGCCATCGGCAACCAACGGGATCATCGCTTCCGCTACGGGGGCGATACCCGTCGCATCGGCCACGACATCGAAAGACTTCTGTTGCCGCAGCAGCGCTTCCGAACCGGAAACCGCCACCTTAAGCCCGAGACCTTCGGCAAAAGCCAGCCTGCTTTCGTTGATGTCGGCAATCGTCACAGTCTCGACGCCGCGCGCTTTCAACGACAGGGCAAGCAGCAGGCCGATGGGACCGGCGCCAAAAACCAGCGCATTTTCAGCCACCGTTCCGTTCTCGCCGATACCCGCGCTCTGCATGCCGTTGACGACGCAGGCGAGCGGTTCAGCCAGCGCCGCGACATGATAGGGCATGGAGCCGATGCCATGCAGGTGATCGGCGCGCACCAGGCTGAATTCCGCGAAACCACCGTTATGGGAGACACCATAGGCCTTCAGCGTGCTGCACAGATTGGTCAGCCCCTTCCTGCAACTCGGGCAGGTGCCGCACGGCAGATTGGGGTCGACCACCACCCGGTCGCCGGCCTTTACGCCCGTCACATCGGCGGCCACGGCCGCAACTTCACCGGCATATTCATGCCCCGGAATGACCGGAAAGGCACCGTCGCCGTAACGCGCGTGGAGAACGTCGATATCGGTGTGGCAAAGCCCCGAAGCCTTGACCCGCACGAGCGCGTGGCCAGGCGGCAGATCGGCAACGGGAACTTCCGCCAGAACGGCCTGTCCCTTCTCGACGAATTGAATGGCATGCATGGTCATCTCCGGCTTTTCAGCTCATCCAGTTGCCGCCGTCGACATTATATGTCTGGGCGAGAATATAATCGCTGTCGGAAGAAGCGAGGAAAACCGCCAGTCCCTTGATGTCATCGGGCGTCGCAAAACGGCCGATTGGCACGGATTTGGCCACCGCCGCCTTCTTCTCGCCGGGCTTCAAGCCTTCCCATTTGGCGAAATGCGCATCGACCACTTCCCAATGCTCGCCATCCACGACGCCAGGCGCAATGGCGTTGACATTGATGCCGTGCTTGACGAGCGCGAGCGCCGCCGACTGCGTGGCGGAAATGATCGCCGCCTTGGAAGCGCAATAAAGCGTGACGAGCGCTTCGCCGCGACGGCCGGCCTGGCTTGCCATATTGATGATCTTGCCACCGCGCGCCCGCTCGATCATCACATTGGAAACCGCCTTCATCATGAACAGCGGTCCCTTGAGATTGATGTCGAAGACCCGCTCATAACTCCGTTCGGTAATGCCGTTGATCGGCGCCATGTCGAAGATCGCGGCATTGTTGACGAGAATGTCGATGCCGCCGAATTCCTGATCTACCGCCTTCACCACGGCGTCGATCTCGGAAAGATCGGTCACATCCAGCTTCACGGCCTTGGCGGCAGGGCCGATGGCCGCGGCGGAAGCCGTCGCGCGGGCAATATCGATATCGGCGATAATCACCTTCGCGCCTTCATCGGCAAAAGCCCGCGCAAAACCAAGGCCGATGCCGCGGGCGGCGCCGGTAATCAGCGCGACCTTGTTGTTCAATCTCATGTCGATCTCCATGATGCATGGCGGGTAATCTGGCCATGCTCTTTTGTTGTTCGATGCTTTTCCTCACTCCCCTCATTCCTGCTTGTTGCAGGAATGCAGCCGACGCGGCTCTCACGCGGCAAGAGAGTTCTTCCAAACCAAGGACTTGGGCTGGCTAGATTCCTGTGACAAGCACAGGAATGAGGAGACGGGTGTGGCAGCCCCACCCATGCCGCCCGCCACCAGAAGGCGAACGGGCGGCACGCCGGGAGGACGCGGCTACTTGATGTAGCCCGCGCGGGTCATGTCACGTTCGACCTGTTTCTGCGCGCCTTCGAGCGCCGCATCGACGGTCTGCTGGCCGGAAAGGGCTGCCGCGATCTGCTGGCCGACAACCGTACCGATGGACTGGAATTCCGGTATGGCGACGAACTGCACGCCGGTATAGGGCACCGGATCCTTGGTCGGCTTGGACGGGTCGGCAGACATGATCGCCTTCAGCACCGTATCCGCAAAGGGCGCCGCCTTCTTGTATTCCGGCAGCTCGTAGGTGGATTTGCGCGTGCCCGGCGGCACGGCCACCCAGCCTTCGCTTTCACCGACCGTTTTCACATAGTTCTTCGAGGTCGCCCATTTCACGAAGGACTTGGCGGTTTCGAGCTTCTTCGTGCTGTTGGGGATTGCAAGGTTCCAGGACCACGACCAGCTCGAACCGTTCGGCGTTACCTCGACCGGAGCACGCGTAAACGCGGTCTTGTCGGCAACCTGGCTCTGCTTGGGGTCATAAACGCGGCCTGCTGCAGAGGTGGCGTCGATCCACATGGCGCAACGGCCGGAGGAAAACAGAGTCTGGTTCTCGTTGAAGCCATTGGCGGCCGCACCGGGCGGGCCGTAGGAGGTCATCAGCGCCACATAGTCAGAGATCGCCTTTTTCCACGGCTCGCTCGTCAGCTGCGGTTTCCAGTCCATGTCGAACCAGCGGCCGCCATAGGTGTTGATCATGGTGCCGAGGAAGGCCATGTTCTCACCCCAGCCCGGCTTGCCGCGCAGGCATATGCCATATTGCTGTTTCGACTTGTCGGTCAGCTTGGCAGCGAAATCCTTGATCTGGTCGTAGGTCGGATTATCCGGCATCTTCAGGCCGGCTGCATCGAACAGATCCTTGCGGTAAAGCGTGAACGAGCTTTCGGTGTAGAACGGCACCGCGTAAAGCTTGCCGTCGACAGTCAGGCCCTTTTTGATCGGATCGAGCAGATCGGCGTAATCGTAATCGTCGCCGAGATCGTCGACCGACGCCAGCCAGCCCTGCTTGCCCCAGATCGGCGCTTCGTAACCGCCAATGGTCATGATGTCGAACTGGCCGCCATTGGTGGCGATATCGGTGGTGACGCGTTCGCGCAGAACATTCTCTTCCAGCACGATCCAGTTGATCTTGTTGCCCGTCTCCTTCTCCCAGGCGCTGGAAAGCTTCTGCATGATGATCATGTCGCCGTTATTGACGGTGGCGATGTTGATTTCCTCCGCCTGCGCCAGACCGGCGAAAAGGCCGATGCCAACGACGGACGATGACAGAATTCCAATTAATTTGCTCATGAGACCCGCTCCTCCTTTACGGATGTCCACGCATAACAATACATGCGTAAATTTTTTATCTCGCAAAATCCGCTCTCTTGTCAACGTCCGAAAATAAATCGGAGCATGGAGACATCTTCGCCCGCATCATTAAATCACTGTTTTAAAGTGGATAATATCATAAAAAATTATTTCCAAAGGCGTTCCTCTTGCTGCGATGCAACAAAATTTTCGTCATCTCATATATTGACGCGCGTAAATTTTTGAATGATATCCGAAAACCAGAAGCCCTCGGGACGGCGGGATTACCTCCGCCAAAAGGACGGGAGCCGAATGCATATGGAGGAGACGATGAGGCAGACATCCGCACTGGCGCCGCACACGAATGGCCCGACCATCACGGCCGGCGAAATCCTCGTGGAGATCATGGCGACGACGGTGGGAAGCGGCTTTCTCGAGCCACAAACGCTGATCGGCCCCTTCCCGAGCGGCGCGCCGGCCATCTTCATCGATCAGGTGGCGCGCTGCGGCGGAGCCGCCGGCATCATTGCGGCGGTGGGTGACGACGATTTCGGCCGTCTCAATGTCGAGAGGCTGCGCGGCGACGGCGTCGACGTCTCAGCCATCGCCACCATCCCCGACCGGCCGACGGGCAGCGCCTTCGTGCGTTACCGGGAAAACGGCGCAAGGGACTTCGTTTTCAACATCGCCCATTCGGCGGCCAGCGAAACGCATATGACGGCTGAAGCGCAGGCTCTCATCGAAAAAGCCGGCCATGTGCATGTCATGGGATCGGCCTTCGCGATTGCCGGCATTGGCGAAATCATTCTCGAAGCCATCAGACGCGTCAAGGCGCGCGGCGGCTCGGTCTCCTTCGATCCCAACATCCGCAAGGAACTGGCGCAGGGCGATGCCGGCCGCAGACTGATCGACGATCTGCTTGGTGTTACCGATCTTCTCCTGCCCTCCGGTGAGGAGCTTCACGCGGCCTCCGGGCTGAATGACGAGGAGGCGGCGATTGAAAAGCTGCTTGCCTCCGGTATCGGCGAAATCGTGCTGAAGCGCGGCGCGGATGGCGCAAGCCATTTCAGCCGCGCCCATGGGCGCATCGACGTCCCCGGCTTGCGGGTCCGCGAAATCGACCCGACCGGTGCCGGCGACTGTTTCGGTGCGACCTATCTCACCTGCCGCCGCCTCGGCATGCATCCGCAAAAGGCGCTCACCTATGCCAATGCCGCCGGCGCGCACAATGTCACCCGCCGCGGCCCGATGGAAGGCGCCACAAGCCTTTCCGAACTCGACGCCTTTCTGGCCGCGCAACTGTCGGAGGAAATCCTGTGACCCGTATTCTCGAAAATCTCGCCGCCGCGCGCCGCTCCGGCAAGCCCGCCGGCATCACCTCCGTCTGCTCCGCCCATCCCGTGGTTCTGCGCGCCGCAATCCGCCGTGCCGCCGCCGGCAAGACACCGGTGCTGATCGAGGCGACCTGCAATCAGGTCAATCATCTCGGCGGTTATACCGGCATGACGCCACGGGACTTCGTCAGCTTCGTCAACAGCATTGCCGAGGAAGAAGGGTTGCCCCGCGAACTGGTGATTTTTGGCGGAGATCATCTCGGCCCCAATCCCTGGCGCAGGGAAACGGCCGAGGAAGCGCTGACAAAAGCCGCCGCCATGGTCGAGGCCTATGTGACGGCGGGTTTTCGCAAGATCCATCTCGATGCCTCGATGGGCTGCGCCGGTGAACCGGCGGCGCTGGACGACGACACGATAGCCAACCGCGCCGCCAAGCTTGCAACCGTCGCCGAAAAGGCGGCCGCGGCTGCCGGCCTGCCCAAACCGCTTTATATTCTCGGTACCGAAGTGCCGGTGCCTGGCGGTGCCGACCATGTGCTCGACACGGTCGCGCCGACGCAGCCGCAGGCGGCGCGCCAGACCATCGACCTTCATCGCGAAATATTTGCGCGACACGGCCTTTCCGATGCGTTCGAGCGGGTCATCGCCTTTGTCGTGCAGCCCGGCGTGGAATTCGGCAGCGACAATGTCGTCGCTTACGACCCGCAAGCGGCCACCGCCTTGAGCGCCGTGCTGGACGCCGAACCGCAACTGGTCTTCGAGGCCCATTCCACCGATTACCAGACGCAGGCCGCCCTCACGACACTGGTATGCGATGGATATCCCATCCTGAAAGTGGGCCCCGGCCTGACCTTCGCCTATCGCGAGGCGCTTTACGCTCTCGACATGATCGCCTCCGAGATGATCGGCGATTATGGCGACCGTCCTTTGGCGCGCACCATGGAGGAGCTGATGCTCTCCTCACCCGGCGACTGGCGCGGACATTACCATGGCGATGACATCACGCTGCGATTGCAGCGCCACTACAGCTACAGCGACCGCATCCGCTATTACTGGACGCGGCCGGAAGCGCTTGCGGCCGTTTCCGCCTTGCATAAGGCGCTGGATGGGAAGACAATTCCCGAACCCCTGTTGCGCCAGTATCTCGGCGAGTTGCCGCTCGCGGCAGTTGCAGGAAAGGATATGGAGGAGGTTCTGGTCGCAGCAGTGGATCAGGTGCTGGCGACCTACCATGCGGCGACGGGCGAAGGCCGCCACTAAGACAATCGTTAAATTGGGATGCCCTGGCGGGAGACGTTGCGGGTATCGGTCAGGGAGGGGAAACTCATGGCAACCCGAAACACGAGCGGATTAGCGCGGGTCATGCTTGCGCCATCGGTGCTGTTGTTGCTGGTGTGGATGATCGTGCCTCTGGCGATGACGCTGTGGTTCTCGTTCCAGAACTACAATCTCCTCAACCCGGCCAATGTCAGCTTTGCTGGTCTGTTCAATTACCAGTATTTCTATACCGACCCGGCCTTCTTCCAGTCGATCTGGAACACGCTGCTGATCGTCGGCGGTGTGCTGCTCATCACGGTGGTTGGCGGCATCGCCATTGCGCTTCTGCTCGACAATGACATTTTCGGCCAGGGCATCGTGCGCATCA